>JAGLQP010000070.1 GCA_023136785.1 Spirochaetales bacterium | reverse complement strand
CTCTCTCATCAGGACTGAAAGGGCGTTGATGCTGATTGCGTGGCCGGCTTCCGCCAGTTCTCGCTGGATGTCGTAGACCGAGAGGTTTCGCTTGCGCATCGCAACGGCCATCTCACGTACCCGATCGCGCACCGGGGCGCTATGGGGACCATGCCTGAGGTGCTGGAAGAAGCTTGCGCGCTTCGCCGGGTCATGTCGGAACTGGTGGCACAGGACGCGGAAAGCGCCAGGGGTGTAGCCGAAGCGTTGAGCGACTTGGCGTGAGGGGAGATTCTCGACGAAGAAACACCGAAGGGCTTCGTATTGCTTCTGCAGGGGTTTCTCTGGTGCGAGGAAGAACCGCGCCTCTTCGGGAGTTAGCGAATTTCGAGTATTGATAGCCATACTCGTATATTATCACAATTTTCACTAGGATGTCAAGAGTATCCATCTCGTGCAACTGAGGCGTTATTCTCACCGTGTTTTCCCGGATTCTGAGGCTATATCGGGGCCGTGCATCTATCCGAGCTACTCGACAAATCAGTCTAACAACTCCTTGATGTTATCTATAGTACTTGATATTGCTAACACCCAGTCATGGAAATCGACCGGGAATGCGGTTCCCGGGCCTCGGCGCCACGCAGATCACCGCCCTTTTGGGGATCCGTGGAAATCGAGGTTAAAACAAACTATGCAGTAAAACAATGAGATTGAGCTTATGGCCGCTTTTATGAAGTATAAGATCTCAGATATATGAGATTGTCCGGTCGGCATCACTCTCATGGCTTCAATATACCAGCGAGAATGCAGGGATATGAGGCGAAACAGCCTCGAAAATAGGGTATATGAAAGCAGCAGCAGCAAATTGGACGTATATCATCTATAGAACCTGTTTTATTAAAGGATTGTAGGGGGTGACCGTCCTTACCCGATACTTGGGGATGATCCCGCGGATGCGGCTGCCGGGAACGCTGTGGCCGGTGGGCGCACTGCACCGAAGAAAACATGTCCAGTTCGTAGTCGGAATTGTGCACAACCAATACCCGGTCCCGGCCGGCGAAGAGACGGGCTAGTTCTTTTCCCCTGTACCCGCTGACCAAAATGACTCGTGAGCAGGACTCCAGCGCAATCTGCACCGAGCACTCGACAATGGTCGACCCGCTGCAGGGCAGAGTCATCTTCAACGCCTCAAGAAACTCATCAACCAACACATGGCGGATAACCTTTTGAAGCTGGAGGCACTCAGGCTTTCAGTATTGATTCGTCAATAAGACTGTTCGGTGGAAGTCGGCAGGAGCGGGAGAATCTCCCCCGGTACATAGCACGACCTCCCATCGTTCTAGAAAAGACACGCTTTGAAAGCTTCCACGGAAAAGTACTCTTCCACACAGACTATAACGAGTATTTCAGAGAAGATCTAACAAAATACTCGCCGTTATTACCGACCCTGAGGAGGTGAAAAAGATTCTCCTTCCCGATCTTGAAAGGCTTCATCACCGCGTTTCAGTGATCTTCCTGGTTTCTTGGTCTCTCCTTGACCATTATCCTCTGGTCGGATTATAAAAATTTCTATCAATCAATTTAAGGCAGTAATAGCCTCACCAACGATTTCATCCATGAGTTCTTTTACGGAAACAACTTTATTCACTCTGGAAACATTGATTCCGGCAAATACAACCGCCTCATCTATATTGCCGTTTACAGCGTTGAATAACGCCTTTGCTATGCAATAAGGAACACTCGCCGGGTCACAGGTTTTAAGGCATCGGTAACTGCACCGGACAGCTGTTTTTTTTCCCTGCATGATTTGCTCGATAAATTTAGTCTTTATCGATCTGCCAGGCATACCAACCGGACTTTTTATAATTACAACATCTTTATCTTCAGCTTTTAGGTATAAATCTTTGAATTTTTGCGATACAGAGCACTCGTGAGTAGCAACAAACCGTGTGGCTATTTGTACACCGCTTGCGCCTAATTGAAAAAATCTGGCTACATCATTACCATCAAATATGCCTCCGGCAGCGATAAGTGGAATTGGGTTGTTACATTTTTCCTCATATTCATGTACAAGCTTCAAAACCTCAATAACAAGTGTTTCAAGAACACCCTTTCTATTTGCAGTTAGTTCTTCAATACTAAACCCTAAATGTCCCCCGGCCATAGGTCCCTCAACAACAACCGCATCAGGCAAACGATTATATCGTTTTTTCCAGGTTTTAAATATTAAAGCTGCTGCCCTTGCAGAGGAAACAATCGGAATTATTTTAACGGAGGACCCTTCGACATATTCAGGAAGTTTTAGGGGCAGTCCCGCGCCGGAAACAATGAAATCAGCTTTTTCTTTGCAAACTACCCGAGCTAAATCCTCATAGTTACTTACAGCTACAAGAATATTTGCCCCAATAACCCCTTGGCTTAATTTTTTTGCTTTTCGGATTTCTGCCTGTAGCCCTTCACGGGAGGCTCTAACAAAATTAGTTTCATTTTCTTCTGAAGTATAGCCAAGTCCGACACTTGCTATTGTGCCTGCTCCACCATGATTGGCAACTGCTGCTGCTAAAGTAGCTGTTGAAACAGCAACCCCCATACCTCCTTGAATAATCGGCAATTTTATCTTTAGATCACCAATAATAAGAGGGTCTAACTCACTTATCATCTATTCCTATCTTTCTTTTGTCGTATCTGGCGATTAAGTTAAAAAAAATATTTCGCCCTTTTTCGTATAGCAGTTAACGAGTTTAGCCTTTATTGTCTATTGGCTCATTATAAACACTAGCAAGTTATATTGCAAGTTAAGGTAGCATGTATCTGGGGTGGATGATGGGATTCGAACGCCACGACCCCAAAATCCACGATCTTGTGCTCTAACCAACCGAGCTACATCCACCACAAAAGCTGTTCTAAGTCCTTAGCATTAAACTGTAGGATAAAATATTAAACTCGTTTAAAACCCTACGAGCGGCTGGCCGCAGAGTTGATCGAAGAGCCGGAGTAGCCAGACTTTGCCGACAGCTATGAGGAAATGTATGCTCCCACAAACGGTCGCTTCCGCCTGGAGCGGATCACAGCAGTAGTCGGAAACTTCATGCCATGGGGCGATTACTACCGGTAATTTTTCATCAGCCCACCTTTCAACGGGGATCGCGCTCCGTGCAAGATACCGCGCGAGGGTTCGAGCCGTGAGCCGCGGACCCTAAAGTCCACCGGGACTTGACCACAGGCCCCGGAATGACTAAATTTTAACTGACGTGGGGTGGTTCCACCTAGGATAATGGTTTGCCGGCGGCATCCGTCGCCGACTCATCCATTGTCGGGAGCCTGAGATTACACCCGTTGAACCTGATCTGGGTAATGCCAGCGCAGGGATTCTTCGGCGGTCCATCCACACTCGTCATATTACTCTATGGCTGTTCGTCTTTCCAAGACCGAGCGGTAACGGCAGTGGTCAATCATGCTGCCGGTAGAGACGAGGAGGTGTTCCATGAACAAAACTCAAATCCATTATGTCGCAGCGGTGGGCATGTTGCTGCTGTTGTTGTTTGCTACCGGGGGGGCGATCGCCGCTCCTGCGGTCGAAGAAGAGGCGGAGCTGGTCATCTACGCCTACGATTCCTTCGTGGCTGAGTGGGGCCCGGCGCCCAAAGTCATTCCAAAATTCGAAGAGAAGTATGGTGTCAAGGTCAAGGTCACTTCGGTGGGTGATGCCGGGCAGGTTCTGAATCGGGCAATCCTGGAGAAGGACAGTCCCCAAGCGGATATCGTATTGGGAATCGACAACAACATGCTGTCCCGCGCCCTGGAGGAGGGCGTGCTCGAGCCCTACCGCTCGCCGAATCTTAAGAATATCCCAGAGCAGCTGATCTTCGACGCCACTCATTCGGTGACGCCGTTCGACTACGGGTACTTCGCCTTTGTCTACGATTCCGAAGTCCTCGAGGATCCGCCGGAATCCCTCGAGGAGCTCGCCGATTCCCGTTTCCGCAAGAAGATCATTGTCCAGGATCCCCGCACGTCCAGCCCCGGCCTGGGATTTCTGCTCTGGACGATCGCCGTGTACGGAGATGGATATCTGGACTACTGGAGCCGACTCCAGCCCAACCTGCTCACCATCACCGACGGCTGGGACACGGCCTACGGCATGTTCACCAGCGGGGAGGCGCCCATGGTATTGAGCTACACGACCAGTCCCGCCTATCACGTCGAGTATGAGCAGACCGAGAGGTACCGGGCTTTGCTGTTTGAGAAGGGAAACTACCTGCAAATCGAGGGGATGGGCATCCTCAAAGGGGCTCCCCATCCGCAGGCGGCCAAGACGTTCATCGACTTCATCCTGTCCGAGGATTTTCAAGGGGAAATCCCTCTGACCAACTGGATGTATCCGGTGGATCCGGAGGTCGATATGCCGGAGTCCTTCCGTTACGCTCCCAAACCGGAGCGCTCCCTGCAGCTCCCGGCCGAGGAAATCCGCACAAATCGGGAGCGCTGGATCAACGCGTGGGTAAAACTGGTCAGCCGCTAGAGGCAGCATGGACCGGGGGCCGACGGGCAGCTACGGGCTCTGGCTTGCTGTTTCCCCTGCTGCTGCTCGCCGGTCCGGCGTTTTTCCTGCTCCTGTTCTTCTACTATCCCCTCGGCAGCGTCCTGGTTGGTGGACTCACGGATCAAAGCGGTCGTATCAGCCTGGCGGTCATTTCTGCTCTGCTTCGGGACCCCTACTATCTCAAGATCATCGGCTTTACGGTGTGGCAGGCGATTCTCTCCACCCTGCTCTCAGTGCTCCTGGGCCTGCCCGGAGCGTATCTGCTGGCCCGCTACGATTTTCGGGGCAAGCGTCTGATTCAGGCCTTGACCACGATACCCTTCGTTCTGCCCTCGATCATCGTGGTGCTCGGCTTTGTCCGCTTCTTCGGGAACAACGGGGTGCTCAACCGTCTCCTGATGGCCCTGTTCGGGCTTGAAGAGCCGGCCCTCAAGGTCTTGTATTCCCTTAAGGCGATCCTCCTGGCCCACTCCTTTTACAACTTTCCCATCGTGGTTCGTATCGTTTCCTCGCTGTGGCGACGGATTCATCCCAGCACCGAGGAGGCGGCCCGCAGTTTGGGAGCTCACGGGTTTCGTCTGTTTTGGCGGGTGACACTACCCCAGATCCTTCCCGGCATCCTCTCCGCCGCCGCTCTGGTCTTCATATTCTGTCTGCTCAGCTTTGCCATCGTGCTGGTGCTCGGCGGCGGACCCCGCTACTCTACCCTCGAGGTGGAGGTGTATCGGTTAGCCAAGGTAAGCCTGGATCTCAAGACCGGCAGCGCACTGGCACTGGTCGGTGCTGTCATCTCCCTCGTGTTTCTCTACGCCTATATCAAGCTGCAACAGCAGAGCAGCTTCGCCGAGCAGATGCTTGAGGACTACGAAAGGCCGCGCCTGGCCTCGATGCTTCGCTCTCCCTGGGGAATGTTCTATCTCCTGTATCTCCTGCTCATGGCGGTGGTCATTCTGGCGCCGATGGTCACGGTGGTTGCTTATTCCTTCCAGGTGCGCAGCGGCTGGGGGCAGCAGGCGGTCAGCCTCGAGTGGTACAGGCGTATTTTTTCCGGCGGTGCGTACCTGCGGGCCGGGCTGAACAGCCTGTTTTTCGGTACCATGACCGTGCTCCTGGCTCTGCCCCTGGGAACGCTGCTGGCCTATGTCGGATCCCGCAGCCGCTTCGCCGGCAGCCAGCTTTTGGAAGCCCTGATGATGCTGCCCATCGGGATCTCTTCGATCATATTGGGTTTGGGCTACCTCAAGGCCTATCAGAGTTTTCCCTGGAACATCGTGGGCAGCTGGTACGCCATCGTCTTTGCCCACACGGTCATCGCCTATCCCTTCGTCATCCGTGTCGCCTCGGCCACCTTTCGAAAGATGAAGCCTTCCCTGCCCGAGGCGGCCCGCAGCCTGGGGGCGGGTCCCTGGCAGCTGTTCTGGCATCTCGAGGTTCCCCTGGCGCGTTCCGCCCTGATCACGGGAGCGGCCTTTGCCTTTGGCATTTCCGTCGGCGAAGTCAACGCCACCCTGATGCTGTACAACGAGAAGCTGGTTACCATCCCGGTGATGATCTATCGCCTGATCGGTTCGTATAACTTCATTGGAGCCTGCGCCATGGGTTCGGTGCTGATGCTCTTTTGTTTCCTGGTTTTTCTGATCATCGATCGCGCCGGTGGGGAGGTCTGATCGTGGGCTTGCGCATACAAAGCATCCAAAAGGTCTATCCCGACTTCCGCCTGCAGCTGGATTTCGAGGTGCGGCAGGGCGAGTTTCTTGCCTTGCTGGGTCCCTCCGGCTGCGGTAAGACCACCACCCTGCGGCTGATCGCCGGCTTCATCGATCCGGACTCTGGCTCCCTGCACATGAATGGTCGCAGGATCGACACCCTTCCCGCCCACAGACGACGCATCGGTATTGTTTTTCAGGACTACTCCCTCTTCCCTCATCTGAACGTGCGGGACAACATCGGATTCGGCCTGCGCATGCAGGGCTGGGGCTCCAAAGATGCGAAGGAAAGGATCGAGGAGCTGCTCAGATTAGTGTCTCTGAAAGAGTATGGGAAGAGGAAGGTGACCAGGCTGTCCGGGGGGGAGCAGCAACGGGTAGCCCTGGCTAGAGCCCTGGCACCCCGGCCGCAGCTGCTCCTGCTCGATGAACCCTTAAGCGCCCTGGATGCCAAGCTGCGGAAGAACCTGCGTAAGGAGATCCTGCGCGTCCAGAGAGAGCTGTCCATTACAACGCTGTACGTCACCCACGATCAGGAGGAGGCTCTGGTGCTCGGAGACCGCATCGCGGTGATGCGGGACGGTCATATCGAGCAGATCGACACACCGAAAAGGATCTACAATCGACCGCGAAATCTGTTCGTCGCTACTTTCCTCGGCCAGGCCAACATCATCCGAGGCCGGCTGGCGAAACGGGAAGGGGAGCTGGCTGTTGTGCAGACTCCGGTCGGCACCCTGAGGGTATCTCCATCGCAGGCTGAGGAGTTCGGCGCAAGCGATGAGGTGATCGTTTTTTTCAGGCCGGAGCACTGCCAGATGGGTGGTACCAAGACCAACCGCATCAACGGGCGGGTGGTACAGAAGGAATATCTCGGTAGTCACCAGCTCATCGAAGTAGAATCCAACGGCGCACGCTTCACTCTCGATCTGGCGGATCGGGTGACTCTGGTCACTGGCGATACAATCAGCTTCTCGGTGTCTCCCCACCACTGCTGCCTGTTCCTGCAGTGAACAGCAGAAATGTACCTATTGTGCGTGCTCGGAATCGGATTATCCCTTGATCGCTCCCATGGCCAGGCCGCGGATAAAATGCTTTTGCATGAACAGGAAGATGAGCAGCGTTGGAATTGTCGCGACCAGGTACGCAGCAGCCTGGGATCCCCAAGCCAACCCGTACTGTCCCCTCAGTTGCATGATGCCCATCTGAATGGTCATCCTTCGCTCTGTTTGGATCAGAATCAGGGGCCAGAGGAAATCGTTCCAAATCCAAGTGAATTGAAGAATGATCAAGGCGGTGAGCGCCGGCCTGGCCAGCGGAATCATGATGCTAAACAAGATCCTCCAGTCGTGACATCCGTCTATCATGGCGGCGCTGCGGAGCTCGTTTGGGATAGTGCGGAAGAAATTCGTCATAATCATCGTACAGATGGGCAATCCGAAGGCTACGTGAACAATAATCAAGGATAGCAGGTTGTCGAGCAGCCTGATCGCCGTGAAGAATTTGTACAACGGTATAAGTACTATCTGCGGAGGGAAGAACATTCCCGAAACAATCAGGATGAAGAGAAGCATCTCCAGGGGAAAGTGCATTTTCCCAAAGGCATAACCGGTCAGGCAACCCAGACCTATAGACAGCAGGGTGGCGACCCCCGTAACAATGATCGTGTTTAGAAAGAAATACTGGATCTTGCCTTCGTTCCAGATGCGGACAAAATTATCTACTCTTGGCGGATTTGGAAAAACCCAGAATCCCTCTTTTATAATGTCTCTGTTCAAACGGAACGACGTTGTGAACACGCCGTATATCGGAATGAGAAATATGAAGCAGGCCAGGACGATAAAGATATAGACAGATATCTTCCAGGCCAGGCTTGTGTCCGATATCTGTCTGCTTGGTGCTCGCACATTCATTCGCTTGCCCTGAGGGTCTGGCGCAGGTAAAAAGCGATAATCAACAATATGAGGATGAACAGAACCACGGCCACCGCACTCCCGTAGCCCATGCGGTAGTTCCAAAAAGACTCGCGGAACATAAAGGTGGTCAATACTTCCGATTTTCGATATGGACCCCCTTTTGTCATGATATACACGATATCGAAACTCTTTAGTGAGTTGATTATGGTCAGCGATATCACTACAACGGTAGCGTTCTGCAACTGTGGCAGGATGACTTTCCTGTACAGCTGCCATGTGTTGCAGCCGTCGATCTTCGCGGCTTCAATAAGGTCGATTCTGACAGTTTTCAACCCGGCTAGAAACAGCACCATGCACAGCCCGGTATGCTGCCAGGAGGCGGCGGCGATGATGGCCAGGAGGGCAGTTCTCGGCTTTCCCAACCAGGCT
>JAGLQP010000007.1 GCA_023136785.1 Spirochaetales bacterium | reverse complement strand
CTGTGATCGACGAACAGCTCTGCGAGCGCTGCATCCGCTGCTGCTGCCAGGAGATGTGTCCGCATCGGGCAATTCAGCGGAAAACGCCTTTCTTGGGCAAGGTACTGCGTGGGAAAGGAGGTGTATCGTGATCCCGTTACTCACCTTCGGTATCCTGGGCTTGCCCGGGTTCACTCCCCTCATCAAAGTACAGCTTAAGAACATGCTCGATCAGGGCACGGCGTACCTTGGCTTCCTTAAATGTCTTACCATCGTAGAACTCCCGATACAGGTCCGGCATCAGGACGGGCATGGTCAGGGCCGAGAACAAGTGAATCACCACCAGCTTCAGCTCTTTAGCGGGCCGTTTCAGCTCTAACTTGAGCTTCTTGACCAGGTCCTGGAAGAAACCGTTCAACATCTTTACGAACAGGGAGTCGTAGTTGTTGTTGATCAGGGGTTCCCAAATATGGGCCTTGGAGATTCCCGGGAACATGATCGCCCCCTCCATGTAATCGGTAAACAACAGGAACAGGCGCTCGCGAACGCTGCGGTTCTCATCGTTTATGATTTCCCGCCAGTCCTCGAAAACGTTCTCGACGGTGCTCCGCATTACCTCTTCGACCAGTTTCTCCTTGGAGCGGAAGTAGTAGTTGATGGCCGCACTGTTCACGCCGGCCAACTTGGCGATCTTTCGAATCGTAACGGCCTGGATGCCTTCCCGTTCTATACATTCGATGGTGGCTTCGATGATCTTCCCCTGAGCGGACGCATCCTCTTTGGACATGGCGGTTCTATCTTTTTCCAGACTATTAATTGGACGTTTCAATCATGCGATTAATTCCGTATGTTAGTATAGCTGGTTTTGTGGATAGAGGCCAGTATCCATCTCAACGAACGGAATAGGAAACCGCATCGCCGCCGAAGCGTCCCTCTACCTCCAGGCGATAGCGGCCGGGATGTACGGGCAGCAACGGTCGAGAGGGGTCATCCGCGGCAAGAACCCGGCCGTTCAAGCGGACCACGATCCGATCCTCGGGATCGGAGGCGATCCACCCCGGGATCGTCTGGACCTCCGCCGCGGCACCTATATCCCGGTAGAACACCGCGCCGTTTCGTGGGAAGAGAACCCGGGGCTGTTTCGACTCCCCCAGTACAACCTCCAAGAGCAGTTCTTCCATGTCCTTTCCTTGCCCATGGACGGGACAGGCCTCCTCCGGCACCGAACCCGCCAAGAAGTACTCCTCCCGCGTTGCCGGACAGTTCGTTGAAGCCCGGTACCCGGTTTTGGTGCAGATTCGAACCCGGGTGAGTCCGGACGGCTCGCCCCAAGACGGTGTGTCCCGCTGTTCCCCTCCTCCCCGGCTGAGATCCTCAAGGACCCCCACAACCACGGCGGCTGGAAGGGAGCTGCCCGTGGTACCGAAGGCGGGACGGCCGTCGAAGTTGCCCGCCCAAACCCCCACCGTGTATTCGGGAAGGGCGCCAAGACACCAGAGATTTGTGTATTCGCTGGCCGTACCTGATTTGAAGATGGCCGGGAAGGCGGTATTGAACCGGGAAGTCGTACCGAAACCCGTTGCTCTGGCCGCCGGGTCTGCCAGAATATTGGAGACAAGCCAGGCGGTCTGTTCCCGAAATACCCGTTTTCCCTCGGAGGGCTCCCCAACCTGAATACGCCGGTCATCCGTTGTCTGTATTTCCAGAATCACCCGAGTCGGACGTAAGACCCCCCGGTTGGGGAAAACGCTGAAGGCGCGGGTAAGCTCGAACAGGGTCACCTCCGTGTTCCCGATTGCCGCTCCGAGTCCGTATTGAGCCTCCGCGTCCTCGGGAAGCTCGATACCGAGGTCTCTGCAGGTGCTGAGGAACGCCTCCAGCCCGATCTGGGATAAGAGGTACACCGCCGGCACATTCAGCGAGCTGGCCAGGGCGGTACGCAAACGAACGAGTCCGCGGCTGCGTCGATCGAAGTTTTCCGGACGGTAGCCCTCCTGGGCTCCGAAGGTCAAGGCCAGATCGGGAAGCAAGGTCGAGGCGGTGTACCCCTTCTCCAACGCCGCGGCGTAGAGAAAGGGTTTGAGGGTGGAACCGCTCGAGCTTTCCAGCCGCACTCCGTCGATCTGCCCACCGTTCTCCCTGTCGAAGAAATCCTGAGACCCGACCCAGGCCAGCACCTCCCCGCCACGGTTGTCCAAAACCAAGGCCGAAGCGTTGCGCAGCGGGATCCGCCTCGTGGTGGAGAGGTCCTCAGAAGCGCTGCTACGGCCGATCGCAGCCAGTCTGTCCCGAATGCTGTCGCTGAGGGATCTGTACAACCCTGCATCCAGCGTGGTAACGATCCGAGCAATCTCCAGGCGCCTCAGCCCCCTTCGGTCCAACGGTTCGAGGCTCCCAAGCAGGTAGCGTACAAAGTGAGGGGCGTGGATCTCCGCTGCCCCTCGGCGGAAGGTGCGCATTGCCTGAGCGATCTCCAGGTCGGAAACCGATACCAGGGAAGCCAAAGCAACCGCCCTGCGCTCAAGGGCAGCGCGGCTTTCTGAAGAGCCGAAGGGATCGTACAGGCTCGGTGCTTTGGGAATGATCGCAAGAAGCAGTATTTGAGGGCGGGACAGTTTTCCCAAGGGCCGGGAAAAATACGTCCGGGCCGCCGCCCCTGCTCCGATGGTGTTGTAGCCGAAGGGTAGATTGTTGAGGTACAGCGTTAGGATCTGCTGTTTGGAGAGTCTCGCTTCCAAATACAAGGCTCGAAGGATCTCCCCCGCCTTTCCCAAAAGGCCGCCCCGGTGCGGATGGATCAGCCGAGCCAGCTGCATGCTGATCGTCGAGGCTCCCGAGACGATCCGCCCCTGCCCGAGATTGACCATCAAGGCTCGAGCCAGCGCCAGAGAATCGACCCCACTGTGGCTGTAGAAACGCCTGTCTTCCAGGCGAAGAAAGGTTTCTCGTACGGACTCGGGGATCTGTCCCCAGCTCAGGCGATGCTGATGCCCGCCCTCCCGAGTCGGAATGCTGTACAGCGGTTCCCCGGTGCGGTCGGCAATGACCACTCCCTGCATGGAAAAGCGACACTGTTGCAAGCCGGGGTCGGGAAGGTACATCAGAGCCGCGGTGAGCACAGGGGCAGCAAGGAAGAGGATCAGCCGCCTGGTGAATCTCATAAATCCCATCCTCCTAAGGAAGGATGCGGAACTCCCGACCTCCGGTCCGGCCGAAGACTTCCTCTTCGTACATCAGTTCAGCTGTCGCCGGCGGAGTGGGAAAGGTTCCGGGCTTGGTGGCACGGAACAGGAAGGAGACCTCCCTCTTCCCGCGGTGAAACGTGTCGTAGTAGAACCGGACTTCATCGTCATAGATCCGCTGAACCGGGCGAAAGTTCCAGGGGTCCTCGTACTCCTCCTGCCCCCGGACGATCTGGGAAGTAGCCAGCGAGCCATCGATCGTTTCCGCTCCTGAAGGCAGGGGCAGCCGCAGAGCCACGAAGTCCCGGTCGCGGCTCGAGTAGATCACGCAGTGCATCCTGTAGACATCGCCGAGTTGCAGCGGCCCGCTGACGGGCTTTCCTTCCAAATCCAGAACTTCGGTGAAAAGCCCGATTCCCTCATCCCGGGGGTCAACCAGGGCGGCGTCCAGTGCATAGCGAAGAGTTGCCGTGTAGTACAGCCTGCCCCGGCCTTGTTTGGAAAACACCAGCGGCAGCCACTCCTGATCCCGGATCAGATCTTGTGGAGCTATAAACAAGGTTTGGGGTTGTTTAGAAACGCCGGAGAACCCCATAAGAGGAAAAGATGTTTCTCCGAGCTGAATCTGGGCGGTAAAGTCGGTCTGCCTCTCCTGGTCGGTATCGATGTAGGAAGCAAAGGCCTGGAGAATCCAGCCGGTATTGCTCGTATTTTGCCAGTACCCCTTCCGGGTTGAGGCGAGCAGATCGTCCGCCAAGGCCTGGGCGATCTGGGACCGGGGTTCGACCCTGCCGTAGAGGAGCAGGAGGGCTGCCTTGGCCTGAAGCTCGCCGCCGTAGTAGATCCAGGAACCGACGGTTCCGGTCAGAGTGACCGATCGGGTGCCGACCCTTAAGTTAGCACGGATTGCCTCAAGGACGGCTTCCGCCTTTTGATGCTCCCCGAGAGTGTGATAGGCAAGCCCGATGAAGGCCTGTTCCAGCACACCGAGATTCTTCTTGTTCGTGTGCAGAGCTTGGATCTCCCTCTGGACTCTCCAGCCGTGAAGCGCAAGAACATAGACAGCATAACTCTGCAGATAGACGCTGGTGCTTTGATACTCGCTGCTCAGGTAGCCCAGCAGGGCTTCCAGATCGAGTTTCCTCGGCAGGGCATAACCCCGTTGTTTCGTCAGGTGAAGCAGGGCAGCGGTGCGAAGCGAAACGTAGTAATTCGACCGGCGGTACCCCGGGTCCTGCCAGAAGGACATGCCCCCATCGGAGGTCTGGTACATAGGCAAAGAGGAGAGCTCCGCGTCGACCCGATCGCCCTGCCCCAGCATCCAGTCGTAGAGGACGTAGGCGAAGAGCTTGCTGGTGCGCTGTTCCAGACAATCGTGGGGATAGCCCTCGAGGAAGCGGATCGCTTCGATCAGCGAGGAGGCCAGGGTCGAGTTCAACGTGATATGCAGGCCGTCCTCGGGATCACCGAGGAATTCTTCCGGCACGACCAATCCCTCCTGGACGCTGCCTTCAGTCTGCCCCACGATGGTAAAGGCCTCCTGTACAACACTTTTCGCAACCGGTACCGTGGCTTCCAGCCTCTCCTCCAGCACTTCGCTGTCGACGGAAAAACTCAAGGTCGCTTGTCCCGCCCCCACCGCGGCCAGCTTGAAGGCGATCTCCCGCGATTTCCCCGGCTGTAGGCTGATCCGCTTTTCGGTGCGACCCCTGATAGCCAGCAGATCGCTCTGAAGAGTAACGGTGACAGTTCTGGTCTCGGTGTCGAGATTGGTAACCACCACCCCGGCTTCCGCTTCGTCCCCCACCCGCAGGCTTCTCGGCAGTGCCGTGCGCACGTTGATCGGGTTCTGAACCAGGATCTCATCTTCGCTGAGACCGAACAGATCGTCCTTCACAGCCACGGCGGTTGTTCGAAAAGTGGTCAGCTGGTCCGGGAGACGGAAGCGAAGCGTCGCCGTTCCATCCGCCCCGGTGACCAGTCCCGGCTCGAATACGGCGGTGGCACGGAAGTCCTTCCGGATCGGTACCGTACTCTCATCCAGCTCCTCCCCCTCTTTGTCTCCTCCGGGAAGATCCCGGGTCTTCCACAGCACCGGGTCGAGGAGGAGCGCCCGGCTGTCGAAGTGGGCGACACCATGGCCGTAGTTGAAGCTCCCGTAGAACAGGGCCAGGGGATCGGGAAGGTGATAGTCGATCAGGTCCAGCACCCCCCGGTCAGCCGCAATCAGGGCAATCTCCACTCCCTCCAGGGGCTGCCCCTGCCGGCTCGCCCGAACCGTGATCTCCGCCTCTGTGCCCGGGCGATAGCTCTCCTGAGAGCTGGACAGCTCCAGCTCGATCCTTCGCCGGGATGCGTCCACGGCCAAGGCAAGCATGCCAAAACAACCTCGTGGTTTGCCCAGATCCGGCACATCCGGTGAGACCGGCGGAGGTGCGCTGCGGCCGGTTGCGCTGGATATGGTGACATACACGATCGGGATGTGCTCATCTCGAATGGGTATCTCCACGGTGTCGGTGCTTCCCTGAAGATCGAGTATTCGCTCCTCGAGAATCCCCTCCCGTTCGATCGTCAGAAGATAACTTCCTTTCTGGAGCGGGCTTTTTATCAGCAGCTGCGCTCTGTCCCCTGGCGCATAGCCCGGTTTATCCGCCACCAGTTCTATCCGCCTCTCGTCATAGCGCTGCCAGAGCACATTGGCGCTGCCGGTTGAGTAAAAATCAAAACGGGTAAGGGCCTCCCTGCCTTGCCGATCGACGGCCCTGAGCTCCATGATGTACGCTCCCACTTGGGAAGTCTTTAGCTGCCCGGCGACTAGGATCCGACCTCTGGAATCTTTCTTGCCATCCGTCTCCAGAACGAAACGTTGCTCCTCAATTTCTTCACGGACCCAGCGGGTGTCGATGCGTGCTCCGACACTGCGCTCCCGCACCATCTTCCAGTTCTCCCGCAGCAGCCGTCCCTGAATCTCAGGCGAATTGACATCCGCAGCTGCAGGATCGTAGGGTCGACCGTCGGGTTGAACCAGGCAGGTCTGAACATAGAAGGGCTCCTGTTCGCCCACGAAGTAGAGAGACTCCTCCCCGTCGATCCGTTGCGTCAGTCTTGCGGCAAGGAGCAAGGATGAGGTGAAGACCGAAGCGCTGGCCTGACCTGTTATGGCCTGTCTATCGATATCTTCCACCGTGGCGGTAATCGTATACTCGTATACCCTGCCGGGTTGACCATCGGAAAGCTCTTGAACGGCCGGAACTCTTCCGTCGCCACTCAATACCCCCTCATCCGATGAGAGCTCTTCGTAGTAGTCCTCGTAGTAGTCGTAGTACCCGAAATCGGGAAAAGCACCGAAGTGGAATCCCCGATAGATCCCCCCCGGATCGGGGGGCTGATATGAAACGGGACGCCGCGCCCACCAGTAGCTCCATCGACCTTGGGTAAGGGAGCCTCCACCGAGGTACCCTGCGGAGAACCGGGCCTCGAGATCCTCTCCCATGTAGTGGATCCCCTCGGGGATGGTGAGGTCAACCGAGAAGTTCACCCTCCGAAAGAAGGCGACCCGCAGCGGCACCTCCCGGGTCTGGGTCCCGTCTCTTCGTTTGTAAACGAGGAAGTACACATCCGGATCAAGATTTTCCGGCAACTCCACGGTACCCCAGAATCGGCCCGAGGAGGTAAGCCTCCCGGACACCGAAGCATGGATCGCATCGCCGTACCATCCCTGGCGCAGTTCCACCGTATAGGCACCCACGCGCCTTCTCAGCTCTCCCAACTTCAAATCCCGATCGATTCCGTAGAATGAAACCGTTTCACCCGGGCGATAGATCCCACGGTCGGAGCTGAGATAGGTAATCGGTTGGACCTCTTCAGCCTCGAAAGGTCCATCGAGGTTCCAATTGTACGAGGGGGAGGCGTAGGGTTGAAAAACCAGACGATCATTCTCCGTGCGAACCTCGATCTCGAGGTTCTTCGCCGATCGGCCGGTGAAGCGGGACAACTCTCGCGGCTGAAAGGGAAAAGACACGATGCCTCTGGTAGTGCTCAGCCCGGATTTGCTCTTGCCCCCAACGCCCCAGAGGATGATCTCCGCACCCGGTAGCGGATCTCCCGTAGACAGCGAAGCAGCCTGGACGGTGATGCGGTTATAGGCGATATGGCTGGTTAAACCGATGTCGGAGACCTGCAGCCTCAGATCCGCGTCCATCTCATAGGGCTCGTCGGACCACCAGGAAGGCACCTGGAACCTCCAGCGGGCATACACGCTGCCCCTCCCGTGTTCGTTGAGGAAAGGGGCAAAATCGATCAACCGAAAAACACGGGTGTTGCGGGGGATCGTATCAACTGCGTAGTCGCTGAAGGGGCCGGAAGGCAGAGAGGCGAAAGGTTCGAGAAGCTTGCCGGCGGCAAAGGAACCACTAATCACGTTTTGAAACTCCACGGCGGCAAGCGGCGGGAATCCCGCTTCGAGAATCCGGTTCCCGGATGCTCGGAAATTGACATAACTGGCGGCGGGGCCCACCTCCAACTCGACAGTCTCGTCGTAGGCAAAGCCCTGATCGTAGATATCCCGAAGTCCTTTGGCAATAGAGAGCGAAAAGGTAGACTCGAAATCGACGGGAAGATTCTTAAGATACACGGAGCTGCCGTAGACCTCGAGATTTCCCTGAAGCTCGTAGCCCGGCAGTTGCACGTCGAGATAGGAACCCAGATCCTGTTCGGCTACGGGATGGTTGAAGATCAGGCCCGCTTCGACGCTGGGCAGCCAATCGTATACCTCCCCGTATTCCAGGCGGAAGGGTTCCAGCGTGTGAAAGCTGAGCCGCTGCTCGACGTCGGTACCGTAGTTCTGCTCTCCCGGCCGGGCACCCTCCAGCACCCGTACCACAACATCCGTGTCCCAGGGAAGCTCTTCCTTCATCTTGAGCAGGATACCTCGGCTGTAATCAGTCCCGGATACCTCTCCCGATTCTCGAAGGTCTTCGGCATAAACTGCAGCAAAGGGAAAGTGACGATCCCCCGCCTCGACCTTGATATAGCGGCCGATGGTGGCAAGCTCGACAGGAAAGTTGAAATGCAGCAGCAGCTCGCGGCAGGATTCCGGCGGCACATCCGTTCCGGAAGGGTCCATGGACAGCAGTTGGAGCGGGGGGGTGCGAAACCGGAAGGCGTTCATCCCTTCCAGGGAATCTCCCCTCAAAGAGGTGAGCTCTTTGCTCAAGACCACCGTATATTCGGTTGCTGGAAACAGGGAGGAGGTAGGCTCGAAGCTCAGAAGGCGAGAGCCGTACCAGCGATAGATCCCCTCGACCTCTGGATGAATCTGCACCACCTCGGATTCTGTTGCGGGTTTTCCCAATTTGCCGGCCGGGATGACCGGCTCGCTGAACAGGATCCAAACACCTCCCTCTATATTCTGCCAGGGCACGACCCCAGCCGGGGCGTATTCCGAAACCTGGAAGGCTCTTTCAGAAACAGCACCGGCGGCGGCCTGCTCGGGGAATAGGAGGTCCTTCGTATCGAGAGCGGCGGAACGACCTCTACCAGAGCCGCCGATATCCCCGAGACAACCGGACAGTACGGTAAGGACGAGCAACACTGCTCCTGCTGCGGCGGGAAATCCTGCACGTCGGCTGTTCATGACCCCTCCTCCTGCTCCAAGAGTACGGGGAATCATTGGGGAAATCAAGGACAGTGGAGCAGCTTCAGTCGAGGAGCGATTCGGGGGTTATCTCTTCGAGCCAACGGTCATTGGCTTTGCTCAGATCCTCCACGTAGTCGGAAATATCCGCCCGGGTACGAATCAGGGCGGTTTCGATTCCAGCAAGCAGGGGTTCCTGATAGATCTGCTCGATGATTCTATCGACCTCCTGCTCGATCGTCCGGTTGGTTCTGAAGGATGTGTATACTCGAAATCCGATCCCCGAGACGAGGAGCAAACCCGCCAGGGACAGGGACGCCCAACGCAGCGCAGCCACCGGTCTCCGGGCGGGACCAAACAACCAGCGGACAGTTTTTCCAATGGCTGCGGGGATGACCTGGCCGGCCCGATTTCGCTCCTGCGGGACCGCCGGCTGTCTCTGCCGGTCCAGAATAACTGCGAGCTCTGGAGTGAGACGATCGTGGACAGCCTGATCGAGCTGCTCGAGTAGGGCGGGAGCGAAATCGGCAAGTGTTTCGAAAAATTCCCTGCATTCGTTGCACTGCTCCAGGTGCTCCGCGAACTCCCGGGGCATAAATTTCAGAATGCTTTCACTATCCGTTGCCGAGACAAGATTGACTCGATCAAATATATCCTGCATTCCCGCTCGGCATTCCTTACAGGATATCCTTTTACGCCCTTTCATCTTCTACCTCTTATATGTTTGGCGAGTTTCTCCCGAGCCCGATGCAGGCGGGACTTGACGGTGCCGATCGGCACATCCAGTATGTCCGCCATCTCATCCAGAGTGAATCCATCTACATCCTTCATCAGGATCAGCTGGCGGTCCTTCGAAGGGAGAGTTTGAAAAACAGCGAGCAAGGTCTCCGTTTCCTCCCGGTGCACTACCTGCTCCTCCGGACCGGGGAGCTCCCGATTCCACAGATCCAGTCTCAGTCTGGCCACTGTCCGATCCTGACTGCGCTTCTTCCGTAGAAAGTCAATCCCCCGGTTTCGAGCAAGCCGATAGAAGTAGGTACGGAATGAGGAGCGAAACTGGAAATCCTTCAATCTTTGAAAAAGACTGAGAACGATCTCCTGCTCCGCGTCCTCCATCTCTTCCCGCTGTCCGTTGAACAGGGTGTAGAGAAGTCTCCTGATCGAGGGCAGGTGCCTCTCCACCAGAGTCCGGAATTCCCTCGGGTCCCCGGTGCGCAAGAAGCGCCGAATCAGGATAAAGTCCTCCGATTCTTCGTTCGGCAGAGCACCCGCCGCGGCTTTACGGCCGTGCACGGCCGGCTTGTTCCTTTTCCTCACGCGCACGCAAAGCGCTCTCCTTTTCTTCTTCCTGCACTCGCCGCCTTGTCTCAACCGTTTCCATCAATCGCGCATATTTCATGTCACCGAGCAGGGTTCGCAGCCGTACCTGGCGCTGAAGCTGGGCCATTCGTTCCTTCATCTCCCACTCCAAGCTATCCCGCAGCAACCGCTCGACCTCATGCATGTTGACCTGCTGCTGGAAGAGCAGCTTCCGCAGCTGTGCTTTAAGAATATCGATTTCCAATCGCGCTTCTCGAATCTCCTTTTCTGTCTTCTCGAAGACCTCTCTTATATTCGCCATTTCCTCTTCACCCAAATCCAGACGTTTCAAGATCTGGGGGTTATCCCAGTCCTGACTGTAGGCAAAGCCAACAGCGATCAATCCCAACAAACAGATGACAGCCAGTCTCCTCACGGTAAGACCTCCTCACTTCCCAAAGGGTATTTTCATTCTATTAGTCGAAAAAGAGAAGCCTGAGGTTCCATAAAACGTAGAGTTTTTTTATTTCGATTTTGAAAGCCGAGAGTCAGGTAAGGGGATCGGCGGAGGAGTAACCTAATCTGTCCAGGAGGGCCCATTCCACGAACTGGTAGTACACCTCCCAGATTTTCTCGCCGTAACCGCCGGACATCAGGTAGGCCGCCGGAATACCCCGGGATTTGAGGAAGGAGTAGATCAGGATGTCCCGCTCCATCATCTGCCGTTTAGACAGACGAAGCAGCCGGGTGGAAGGAAGCTCGTCGTGTTCATACGGATCGGCGCCGCTGACCACCAAAGCGAGATCAGGAGAGGACATCCCAGCCAATGTGAGCAGACCCTGCTGTAGCCGAGGGACGTACAAATCCTCCTGCCCCGAGTCAATCGGTATGTCCACATCACTCGGAATGAACGAGGGATTCCGACGGCCCTGGCTGTCGAACTCCGCTTCATCCAGAGGCCAACCCCGGGCCATGTGGATGCTCAGGGTTCTGATGGTATCATCGTTTTGGGTTATCGCGGCGGTGCCGTCACCCTTGTGGGCATCTACATCGATCACCCAGGCGTTGCGGATCAGCTTTTCCGCCTGGGCTTTGCGAAGCACAATCACAATGTCGTTGAGCAGACAGAATCCCTTCCCGTGATCGGGTTGGGCGTGATGCGCCCCGCCACCGAAATAGTAGCAGAAACCCTTGTCCAGAGCGACTTTGCAGCACTGATAATCCCCAGCGATGCTGTACAAGGTACGCTCGAGGAGTTTGTTCAGGCGGCGAGTTGCCTGCGCAGGATCGTAGCGATGATACTCACCATTACTGTCCAGCAACTCGAAGGTGCGGATGATCTCCCCCTCGAGCCCTTGGGAAAACAGTCTGTTCACGTAGCCCTCGGTGTGGACGCGGTCGAGATCCTCCCGAGTAATGGACTGCCCCGAGTGCCCGAGATGCCACTCCGCCTGGCGAAGACCCAGAACCGGGTGGGATAGCAACTGCTCGAAGGTTGTTCTGAACTTGCTGTCCCGTACCGGAATGAGGATACCATACTCCTCCAATCCACCCCGATATCCCTTGCTGTAGATGACCACGGTTCTCCCTTTGGCAAACGATGCTTCAATACTACGGTTTATCAGCTATATAGACAAACCATCCGCCACTGTCCCTCACAGCAGGAGGCCAAAGAAAAGTTCGACGGCTGCATGATGGGCGGGAGAGACCCCGGCTTGATCAAAGCGATCGTCGAGGCCGGCCGAAGCTAGAATTTATAGAGAAAACTGAGGGCAAAGGGATAATCTTTGACCAGGTGTGCAGATCTTAATCCCCTAGCAAAAGGCACTTCTTCTCTGAAAGTCTACTCCTGAATCAGGTACATGATGAAGCCGCCCAGCACCACCCCGGTTTCCACCTCGATCAACTGGACGTTGAACTTCTTTCCCCGATCGATGGGCCTAATGGTTCCTGTGACAACGATCTCCGCTCCCAGCTGCTTGCCGACAGAAATCTGGGTCACCGCGTCCACAAGGTCCGAGCTTTGAAAGGCGAGCTCTTGGAGAATTTGATCCAGGTTCGTGCGGCTGACCACGCGAACCTGCATACCTTCATAGCTCACGGTGTTGGCGATTTGGGTGGTGAGTCCTTCTATAAGGGTATCGCTGAGGGGACTGACTTCACCGCTCTCGAGGAAATAGTACACCGCCAGGTTTCTCATCGGCCCGGTTTCGAGATCTTTGTAGCTGTTCCAGAGAACAGACCCCGTCTCCCAGGAAGCCTCCTCTATCAGGACATCGATGTCCTGATATTCGTAATCACCGGAACCGCTGGCGCATCCTGCTAAAACAAGGGCGACACATAGGGGTACAATGGCAAAGAACTGTTTCATATAATGAAATGTAGCGGAAACAGCACTGTCCGTCCAGCTATTGATCCGCACCGCCTCAGAGGTTTACACTTGGATTAGAATAAGCTCATGAGTCGCAACCCTGGTTTTGAGCTGGGGAGGAGTATGGGAAAACAGGACAAGGAAGAACGCCACGATACAATAATTTACGACAGTACTGTGGGACAACGGCTCAGCGGTATGCGAAAGCCGGGTACAACCTATATCGTGTTCCAAGGCAATCACGTACCGATCACTCGGCGTCTGACGATCGGGCGGGACCATAAGAACTCAATCACTGTGGAGGACAGCCTATCATCCCGAGAGCACGCGGTCATTCAAAAGATCCGGGACGATTTTTACATTCAAGATTTGCATAGCACGAACGGAACCTTCGTCAACGGAAAGAGGATTCCCGCCGGGAGCTACGTCCGCCTCAGTGCCGCCGATACGATCCTCATCGGACGCACAGAGTTGTCGGTTTTCCATTTTAAATAAATAGTGATGCGCTACGATCCAAGGGAGGGAGCCCGCAATCTGCTCCTGAATTGTGTCGGTATCCGACCGGGCCAGAGAATCGTCATCGCCGCCGAAGACCCCGCCGAGGATTTCTACGATGCTCTTGCCTCTCGATGTATTCTCGAAATCGCCACGGAGCTCGGATGTCAGGCAAGCTTGCTGCCCTGCCCCTGTATTTCCGGACCCGAATCTCTTCCCTCGTCCATAATCAGAGCCATGGAAGATGCGGATCACGTCATCTTTCAGGCAAGAGCCGGAGACCAGGTCCGGTTTACAAAGCTTGCTGGGACCGCCACCAAGACGATGAGCTACGCCCTTGATATCGGCCTGCTCGGTTCCGAGTACTGTACCCTTCACCACGGTTTGATGAAGGAAGTCCTCAATACCTTCGAATCCGAGCTGAATTCGGTTGCGTCCTGGCGTATTACCTGCCCGCTGGGAACGGACGTTTCGGGAACGCAGAGTACCAAGGACGCTACCGCCGGGAACGGGGAAGACTTCACTCTTCTCTTGTTTCCCATTCCCATCTTTCGTCCGCTCAGCTGTGAAACCATGCAGGGCCGGGTAGCCGTTTCTCATTGGCTGATGTCGACGGCCAACCGGGTATACCAGAACAGCTTCCTGAAACTAGACGAACCGGTGATGGCTGTGGTGGAGGCCGGAAGGATTGTTGATTTCGAAGGACCGAAAGATCTCGTCGGGAAGGTTCGCAGCCACTACCAGCGTGTAGGGAATCTATTCGACATCGAAGCAGATGTCGTGCACTCCTGGCATGCCGGGATTCATCCCAAGGCCTTCTACCCGCTCAAGGCCACTTCGGATATCGACCGCTGGGGTTCTGTTGCTTTTGCAAACCCCCGTTACCTGCACTTCCACACCTGCGGCAACTACGCACCCGGCGAGATCGCCTGGTCGATCTTCGATGCCACCGTCGAGCTCGACGGCCAGGTGTATTGGAACAGGGGTCACTTCACATTTATCGATCGTACCGATCTTCGCAAGCGCCTCGTTCACTACGATCTTGATGATTGGGCCTTTGAACAGCGCTTCGATATCGGCGTGTAACCCCGAAAGATCCTTTCGGGCCGTCCTTGGCTGCTTCCGCTGGATCCCGCCCGACGCCCTGGTTGCAGCGACTTATCCTTTGATCAGTGACTTGCCGATCTCTACGGCCGTTGCAGCGTCGGCGGCGTAGCCGTCAGCGCCAACCTCATCGCAGTAGTTCTGGGTAACCGGCGCACCGCCAATGATAATCTTGGCTTTCGAGCCCTTCTCTTTCAGGCTTTCGATCACGCCCTTCATCTGCACCATGGTAGTGGTCAGCAGGGCGGAAAGACCCACGATGTCGGCTCCGTCATCAGAGGCCTGAACAAATTTCTCCGCCGGGCTATCCACGCCCAGATCCTGGACGTTGAAACCGGCACCTTTGTACATCATGGCCACGAGGTTCTTTCCTATATCGTGAAGGTCGCCCTTGACCGTACCAATCGCTATCTTACCGATCATCTTGATGCCGCTCTCGGCGAGCATCGGTTCGAGGATTGACATCCCGGCGTGCATGGCCCGGGCTGCAATCAATACCTCGGGGATATAGATCTCGTTTCTTTTGAAACGGCCGCCGATGATATCCATCGCGGCAATAAGGCCCTCTTCGAGCACTTTTTTGACCTCCACCTTTTCCTCTAAAGCTTGAGTTACCAGGTTCTTTACCTCATCCGCCTTGCCCTTCTGCAGAGCCTCGGAAATTGCATTCAGTGCAGCCACGTTTTGCCTCCTCAAGTAAACATGTAAATAATGAAACCAAGTATACCTTAGAAATGCTCTCATGTTTAGTAATATGGCACTTTTTTTAGGTATTTTGATGTTCACTAATTGTGCTGATTCTGCTATCCTCGAATCGAAATGCCGGCAAAGAACTGGAAACGCGTGTTGACGCCGAGCGAATTCGAAGAGATCGTCGAACGATATATGCTCGCCACTCACTTCGGTGTCGCTTTGGTCAGCGGAAACAGGGTTGAAATCAACCGCTGCATCTACTACCCGTGGTATCGGGCTCAGGAGAGAAACCTGGACCTGTCCCAAATGGTCCGGGAAGCCCTGCGCTGGGGCGAACCGAATATCAGCCTGGACAACCAGGGACTCTACGTCTGGTGTGTTCCGATTT
Source organism: Spirochaetales bacterium (assembly GCA_023136785.1). Lineage (GTDB taxonomy): Bacteria > Spirochaetota > Spirochaetia > SZUA-6 > DRHE01 > JAFGQJ01. Next base: position 846 of record JAGLQP010000007.1, on the reverse strand, counting down.
GCCTGAATGACCATATCGTAGCGGGCATTTTTTCCGCCGTACATCCCGGACGAGCCGGCGAGGAGTGGGGATCTATGATCAGTCAGGCAGCCTGGACCCTACTCGACCTGGCCTGCCAGTTCAACGCCTGTAATTCCAGCCTGATGCAGTTGAACCGGGAACAGGGAAGAGCAAATGCTTACAAGGCTGAGGCGATTCATTCCGTTAAGCAGAATCTCTTCCGAGACTCCCGCGAAATCTATCTCCAGGAGGAGTTCGGTCTGCTCTCGGCTATCCGCAAAGGAGACAAAGAACAGGCCCGTTCGATCATCAACAGGATCCTGATCCGAGTGTACAGCCTGGAAACTGAGAATCTGGACATATTAAAGACTCTGGTTCTGGAAATGGTCGTGCTCATGTATCGCACCGCCGTGGACAGAGGAGCCAACCCGCGGGATCTGCTTGGTGTGAACAGCTCTTATCTCAAAGAGTTTCACGAAATCAACGACGATGTGGAGCTGAGCCATTGGCTGACCCGCTGGTTGGAGGACTTCATCTCCACCAGCCTGGATCAGGTAGCACCTACACCCCCGGACTCCATCGCCCTGGCTATCGAACACATGAAGAACAATCTCGATCAGCCGATTACGAGGGATGAAGTAGCCAGGGCCTGCAACATGTCCTACGGGTATTTCTCTAAGGTTTTTCACCTCAGAACGGGACGTACATTCACAGATCTGTTGAATCACTTCCGGGTCGAAAAGGCCTGTACACTGATGGATGACACCAACCTGAACATCAATCATATCGCTCTGGACTGCGGGTTCAACGACCAGAGCTACTTCACCAAGGTCTTTCGCCGCTATA
>JAGLQP010000699.1 GCA_023136785.1 Spirochaetales bacterium | reverse complement strand
ATACTCGATCACCCCGTTGAACACCTTGTGATGGCAGTGCTCCGACCAGGTCTGGGCCAGGGCCTCGAGCTCCACGTCGGTGGGATTCGCTCCCAAATCCACAGCTTGCCGCTGTGCCTGGATTTCAGGCCGGCGGAAGTACTCCCGGATGGCCAGCATCTCCTCGAGGTTCAGCGCCAGAGTCCGCCCGCGGCTGATCTCCATGAGCTCTCCGTCGGACACCTCCAGATCGATTTCCGCGATTTCCGGATGGTGAGCCGAGCGAACCCGGGAGGAGGTAACTCTCGGGCCCCCATCCAGCCAATCTTCATAGCCCTGGATCGACACCACTTCGATCAGGTCATTGGCCAAAAGCTCCCGGGCGATCCTCTCCGCCTGCAGGTAATCCACCCCTGTCAGAAGATATTGAGTCGAAGTGTACACCCCCTCCTCGGAATCAAGTTCCCTGCCCAAAAGATCCGCGATCGCCTGCCCGGCGGTGTGGCCGACATTGTCGGTGACTCCCGGTCGGAAGCCGACGATAACGGATATATCAAAGGGCTCACTCTCCAGGTTCTTGTTCACAGCGAAGCGCTGGATCACCGGATCGCAGAGCAGCTCCCCGGCGATCATTTCGACCTGAGCTTCCGTGAGATCCGCCTCGAGATAGTACAACTTCCGGGTCTCGACCCGCTCGACCGGGATGTGGAGATAGTCCCGGATCTTTTTTTCCGCAGCGGCTCCGAAGGCATCGGAGATTCCCGGCTGCAGTCCGACCTGGATGAGATAGCTGTTCACAACAAACGTACGCGTCCGCCCTGTTCCGCCGGCCCATCGACCACCCGGCCGATGACCAAGGCATGACACCCGCCATCTTGAATCATCTCGAGGATCCGGTCGCTGTGTTTCGGGGCGACAACCAACACCAACCCGATGCCCATGTTGAAGCTTTCGTACATCCCCTTGCCCACCGGATCCTCGAGGGGGATGTTGCCCTTGCGTCGGATCAGCTCGAAGATCGGCGGCGGCTGCCACCTGTCCAGTTGGATATCCGCCCAGAGTTTCCGAGGCAGGATGCGCCCCAGGTTGTCCTTGAGCCCACCTCCGGTAATGTGGGCGATCCCCTTGACCGCCGGGGCCAACTCTGCATCCTCCAGCAGGGGCAGCACCACAGGCGCATAGTT
>JAGLQP010000698.1 GCA_023136785.1 Spirochaetales bacterium | reverse complement strand
TGCCGATCCTGCACCCGGCCATCGTGGTGCCCTACGATCGGGTGGGACTGATCTTCTCATTTCTTCTCATCCCTGCAGAGATGTTCATCGCCTTCTTTCTCTCTCCGCCGCGTTTCCGGATTCGTACCTGGCTGCTGGCTGCGGTCGCTCCGATCGGAATTTTCGTCCTTGTTGTCGCCGGATTTGAGCTGTCCTCCCTGTTTTATGTGCTCGGCGCGGTGGCTGCCTTCGTTCTCACCACACTTGTGTTCAAAACCGACGGATTCGGCCGCTCCGTGTCTGTGCTGGAACCCTTTCTTCTCGCAGTCGTCGCCTACAGGATATTGAGCTTCTCGAGGGCTTCAGAAGAGCTCGCGCGCCAGGCCAGCGGAATAACCCAGGCAATTCTCATTCTCATTCCCCTTGCGTTTCTCCTGCACGGCATCGTGCTGTATCTGAGTGTGTTTCATACCAGAGGCAACAGGCGGGGTGTACGGGAGGTGGTCCTGTTCCTCCTGATCGCCGTACCGCTTTTTCTGGTTGTGAGTTTTATCCTGCCTCCCGACTTTATAAACCACTCGATCGCCCTGAACTGGATCGAAAGAGATATCAAACCCAAGCCGGTGCCTCTAGACGAACAGGGTCCGGGCTGGCCCGGAGGAAACCTCCTCTCCGAGGACGGAGAATGGCGGGAGATGCAGGGCGACGGGGATTCCTCCAATGGGAACCCGAGCCAGAGCGGCAAGAACGCCCTCGAAGGAATCCCCTCGGATCAGTGGAACGAAGCGGGGCTGGAACAGGGAGCGGACAGCAAGCAGTACGCCGTGATGGTCCTGGCCAGCCCGGTCGAACCGGTGTACGCTGCGGATGCCTACTTTAGTGATTTCGATCCTGAGGCTGGATTTCTCTTTACCAGGGACGAGCCTCTGAACGAGCTGACCTACCTCCGCTTTCTGGAAACCTGGAAAAACCAGGATCTTCCGAACGAGCGGCTGCGCCGGAGCACCGAAATTACCTACTTCTCGACCCTGCCGGAACGCTATCTTCCCTTCCGACCGCAGAGCATCGAGCCCACCGTTCTCAAACGGGAGTACAATCCCTTTCAATATTCCTACACGGTCGCTTCCCAGATCAGCCGCTCGGGACCACGTGATTGGGCTGCTATCCGGGGCCTGAGCCAAGCGGATCGGATCCG
>JAGLQP010000697.1 GCA_023136785.1 Spirochaetales bacterium | reverse complement strand
TATGAGGGTACGACGCGCACCCTTGATCAGCACATCGCCAACCTGCGAAAGAAGATAGAGGACGATCCCGCCAAGCCGCTCCATATCCTGACGGTGCACGGAGTCGGCTACCGCTTTGCGCCACGGGGAAAGGACCTGCCCCACCTCCCCGCGGATAGTATGGATACGGACTAAAGTTGTGGCTGTTATACCCATCACCCCGGAGATCGCCCTTGACGAGAGAGAACTCCGCTTTGAGTTTATCCGTGCCTCCGGTCCCGGAGGTCAGAAGGTAAACAAGAGCTCCACGGCGGTACAGCTGCGTTTCGATGTCCTCCGCTCTCCCAGTCTGCCGGAGGAGGTTCGCAGCCGTCTGATCGGGATCGCCGGCCGGCGACTGTCCGAAGAGGGTATCCTGGTCATTGAGGCCAAACGCTTTCGCTCCCAGGATCAGAACCGTCAGGACGCGGTCGGTCGTCTGACCGCTCTTGTCCGTCAAGCGGCTCAAAAACCCAGGCGACGTCGCCGGACTCGACCGAGCGCCGCGGCCCGGGAGCGTCGGGTTCGGGAAAAGAAACAGCGTTCGGCGGTCAAGCAGCAGCGCCGACGGCGGGATTTCCATGATGAGATGTGAAACCCGTGCTCTTTCGATCAGTCCTTCGGCTGTCTGAAGCTGGTCAGAAAAATCCGTAGCAATCGGATCAACCCGCGCAAACGTCGCCCCGGGGAGCGGGCGAACAGAGCATCGATGCCGCCGATCACCCCCTGCTCGAGGTTGTCCTCGTAGGGAAGCCACCAGAAGTTCCTGGGCAGGCGGTGCAGGAGATCGTCCACGATCACCTTGGCCTGGGTCACCTCGAAGAAGCCCGGTTCGCCGTGACAGCGTCCCAGACTGGATTGTTTGTATCCACCCCACGGCGTTTCAGGCATGCCGTGGCTCATCAGGTGATCGTTGAACATGACCACGCCAACCTCTAACCGAGCCGCCAGCTGTCGAGCCAAGCGCCGGTTGCCCGTCCAGATCGAGGCGCATAGTCCCAGCTGTGAGTCGTTGGCCCACCGCAGCGCCTCCTCGACGTTTTTCACTTTTCTCACCGACAGGATCGGCCCAAAGACCTCCGCGCTGTGAACCAGCATTCCTTCATTCGCGTTTTCGATCACCACCGGTGGATGGATGTAGGGTGGCTTTCCCGGGGTCTCCGCGGTGGTTAGACCC
>JAGLQP010000696.1 GCA_023136785.1 Spirochaetales bacterium | reverse complement strand
CCTACACGGGAAAGGACGGCTACGTTGATTTCTACAACTCCACTGTCAAGCAGGCCGACGTAATCGTGTTCGCCGGAGCTATCGTAGACAGGCAGCTTTCCTGGAAGTGGCGGCAGTTCTTCGACAGAAGCTTTTTCAACGGCCACACCCCTTCCCTCGTGGGAAAACAGATCGCCTTTCTGGTCAGCGGTCCCCTCAGCCAGCTACCGGAGCTGCGTCAGGTCTACGAAGCCTGGATGGAGATCCAGCAGTCCAATCTGGTGGGCTTCGTCTCTGATGAAGCAGACGGCGACAGCGGGATCGAAGAGAGCCTCGACACCCTGGCGGCTCAGCTGATCCGCCAGGCCCAGAGCGGCTATATTCGACCTCGGACCTTTCTCGGCATCGCAGGCATGAAGGTCTTCCGGGATGACATCTGGGGGGGCTTGAGAATCGTGTTCCGGGCCGATCACAAGGCCTACAAGAAGCTCGGGGTCTACGACTTTCCCCAGAACAAGATCGGCCGGCGGATCCTGGTCCAACTAGGTTGGTTCGTTACCGGGCTTCCCGGCATACGCAGGCACTTTCCCGGAATGATCAAGCAGCAGATGATTCAACCGTTTCAAAAAGTGCTGCAGAAGGCCTGATGCTCAGGCGAGCACTTCCGTAGGGGATTCCTCCCGAAAAATAGTTGCTGAAACCGGGCCAGGGAAGCTCAAAGTCCATACAAGCGGCGGTGGTTTTCATCGATCGCCGCCGCCGCCGTCTGCTCCGTCATCTCTTTTATCTCGGCAATGGCCTTCAGCGCGTAGCGGATGTTGGCGGGTTCATTTCTCTCTCTGCGGATCCGGTCCCAGGACCGGACTGTCAGACTCAAGAAGCAATGAACCCAGCGGCAGGGCACGAACGAGCTTCTGCTTCTGGCGGGACCGAAGGATCGATGGGGGAACCGAGAAGAAGTACCCCGCCTCCACCGCGGGACCGGCTGTCGAAGCTTTGCCGTCAAAAGCGTGCAGCTGAACCCGCAGCGCTCCCCGGTCGAGCAGCGTTGCTATGGCCTGCCGCCCCGACGAACGGCTGTGTACATTCAGGGGGACATCCAGCTCTATGGCCAGATCGATGTATCTGCGGAAAATGGTTTCCTGTACGCTCCTGTCCGCTTCCTCCTTGACGATCCAGCGGTCCAGGCCCACCTCCCCGATCCCCGCCAACCTGTCTCTGTG
>JAGLQP010000695.1 GCA_023136785.1 Spirochaetales bacterium | reverse complement strand
ACTGAGCTCAACGGGAAAAAGAAGAAAAGTGCCGAAAGAAGCAATCCCTGCTGAAGCGAGTCCCCTCCCAGGCGGGTAAGGAAGGAGGGGAACACCTGACCGCTTACCGCCAGAACGAGAATGGCGGTGAAACTGAGGAAGATCATTCAGTGAAGAAACGCTGTACCGTGGTGTGATGATAGGTTTCGCCGGGTCGTAAAACCGCCGAGGGGAAGTTGGGATGGTTCACAGCATCCGGAAAAACTTCAGTTTCCAGGCAGAGGGCCGTGTGCTTGCTGAAGGTGGCTCCATCGGCGCCACGAATTCCGGTTAAGAAATTCCCCGTGTAGAGCTGGACAGCGGGTTTGGTCGTCGAGATCTCCATGCCCCTACCGCTGACCGGATCGTAGAGTCGGGCAATCGCCGCCATCCCGGTGCCGTCCTTGTCCACCACGAAACAGTGATCGTAGCCGACCGGGAGCTGATCGATATCCTGACCTATCGGTTTCTCAGTTGTGAAGTCCAAAGGCGTGTCTTTAACCGAGAGGACCTCTCCCGTAGGGATCAGCTCCTCGTTCACCGGAAGATAACGGGAGCAATGGAGGGAAAGGACATGATCGTAGATCATCCCGGACCCGGCGCCGGCAAAGTTCCAGTAGGCATGATTGGTGAGGTTGATCGGTGTGGGTCGATCCGACTCGGCCTGGTAGTCGAAGGTGAGTTTGTTCTCTTCGTTCAGGGTATAGGTAACGGTGACCGCCAGGTTTCCCGGATACCCCTCCTCTCCATCGGGGCTGGTGTAGGAGAAACGGACGCCGATCCGATTATTCTCGCGAAGCTCCTCCGCTTTCCAGACCCGTTTGTCGAAGCCGACCGTTCCGCCGTGGAGATGGTTTGCGTCCTTTTCGTTGCAGGCAAGTGTGTACCGTTTTCCATCCAGCTCGAAACGTCCTCCGGCAATACGATTGGCAAATCTTCCTACCAACGCACCAAAGTAGGGATGTCCGGCCAGGTATCCCTGCAAGTTATCGAAGCCCAATGTGATCTCGCCGATCTTTCCCTGCTTATCCGGCATACGTAGAGAGGTCAGAATGCACCCATAGGTGATTACCGAAGCAGTCATACCTCCGGAGTTTTTCAGGGTGAAGGAGTCTACCTTTTCACCGTCTGGGGTGGCTCCGTAGAATTGGCGCCTCAGTTCCATAGATGTCTGCTCCTCTTCAATC
>JAGLQP010000694.1 GCA_023136785.1 Spirochaetales bacterium | reverse complement strand
GTGCCCGGGAGCCTTCAGGATGATTTAGCAGAAGGTGATGAAACGTCCCGGCAACCCGCCGGTACAGATCCAGAAAGGCATCTTTCAGCTTAGTGTCCCCTTCTTCGAGTTGGATCTCCACACCGGCGGTCTCCGCCAACAGGCGCACCGCTTCCACAAAAGACAGCTTCTCCACCTCCATAATGAAGGTGAACAGACTGCCCCCCTTGTGACAGCCGAAGCAGTAGAACACCGATTTATCCGGGGTGACGGTGAAGGACGGTGTCTTCTCCGTATGGAATGGACACAATCCCCACAGCCGGCCGCCCTTCTTTTCCAGATGGACGTACTCCGAAACCACCTCCTGCATATCGAGACGGTCTGTGATCTGAGCAAGGATATGATCTGGTATTCTCATAGCGTAATCTTATAAGCTTGGTTTCAGATAGTAATATTTAGCCCAGTTGTGCTCCTGCAGATCCTCCGAAAAGTAGTGCTCCCCTGTTTCGGGGTCCTTCAGGACAAAATAGTAGTATTCCGTTTCCTCAGGATGAAAAGCGGCCCCCAGAGCCACCCTCCCCGGACTGGAAATCGGGCCGGGAGGCAATCCGGCCCATTTGTACGTATTGTAGGGAGAGTCGATCCTTTTGTCCTCGACGGTTAGAAATGCCGGATGCGGTTTGTTCTGGATATCGGTAATGATGTATCCCAAGGTGGCACAGGATTCCAGACCGATATTATACTCAATCCGATTGTAGAACACCGAAGCGATCAGGGACGCCTCTTCGGCCCTGCGATATTCCCGTTCCACGATCGAAGCCATGATCACCGCTTCGTGGAGCTTCTCCCGGTCCCACTGCAGAGAGTCCGGCGCAACTTCGGCCAGCCGCCTGAAGAAGTTCTCAACCATCTCTTCCACCACCCCGTAGGCGGGATAACTACGGGGGAAGAAGTAGGTATCGGGAAACAGGTATCCTTCGAGGTTCTCTGCAGGTATCCCAAACTGGTCGAGAAGCGAGACGGAAGAGGCAGCCTCGAGGAACTCCTCCCTCGTGGCAATCCCCTTGTCCTCAACATACCGGGAAATTTTCATCAACGTCCAACCTTCCGGGATGGTCAGCTTGACCTGCTCCTGATACCCGGATACCAACAGATTGTGGATATCGATCATCGAATCTCCCGGCAGGATCTGGAAGTAGCCGTTCTTGAAGGCTGTCTCGGTGTTGTTCA
>JAGLQP010000693.1 GCA_023136785.1 Spirochaetales bacterium | reverse complement strand
TACGATGAAGCCAACATTCAAGAGAGGCAACTCAACAGCATCGAGGAGTGCGAGAGTTGCAAAAAATCCCCCGGCGTGGTCTGGATCAATGTCGACGGGATTCACGACATCTCGGTTGTAGAAACGGTTGGGAAACTATTCGGTATTCATCCGCTGGTCCAGGAAGATATCGTAAACACAAATCAGCGGCCCAAGATCGAGGAATACGACGGCTACCTGTTCGCGGTCGTGAAGATGTTGTACGAGGAACCGGAGGCTCGCGGAATCCAGGCGGAGCAGGTCAGCATCATCGTTGCCCCCAAGATCGTCATCTCTTTTCAAGAGCGGGAGGGAGATGTGTTCAACCCGGTTCGAGAGCGGCTGCGCAACGGAAAGGGGATAATCCGGAGCCGGGGAAGCGATTATCTGGCCTACTGCCTGATCGATGCGATCGTGGATCATTACTACCTGATTATGGAGAACCTTGAAGATAGGATTCTGCCCCTGGAGGACCAGGTGATCGATGATCCGCAGCCCCAGGTGATGCAGAGCATTCATTCCTTGAAGAGCGACCTGGTGTTCCTGCGGCGTTCCCTCTGGCCGCTGCGGGAGATGCTGGCCCGGCTGGATCGGGAGCGACTGCCTCTGATTCGTCCGGATACCCGGCCTTTCCTCCGGGATGTGTACGACCACACCATCCAGATCATCGAAATTCTCGAGTCCTTCCAGGAGATCGTGTCGGGTTTGTTGGACGTTTATCTGACCAGCCTCAGCAACCGGATGAATAACGTCATGAAAGTGCTCACCATCATCGCTACGATATTCATCCCGTTGACCTTTATCGCCGGCGTGTACGGGATGAACTTCCGGCACATGCCGGAGCTCAACTGGCGGTGGAGCTATCCCGCCGTGTGGGGCCTGATGGTCCTGGTATTCATCGGGATGGTGATCTTCTTCAAACGCAAGAAGTGGTTGTGACCTGCCGGCTTACACCTGCCTTTTCTTGACATCCTGCTTACTCCCAGGCTCCCTGCCCGAGGAGGGCAGATCGTTGACGATGCGGATCGGCATTGGATCGGTTGCCGAGCCGGAGTAGAGGCTTAAGTGGGGGAAGGGGATCTCGATACCTTCTCGGTCGAAGCGTTCCTTGATCTCCTGCATGATCGAGTTCTTCAAATTGAGGTAATCCGTTTTATAGAACCAGAGGCCGAACAGAAACTCCAGCGCCGAAT
>JAGLQP010000692.1 GCA_023136785.1 Spirochaetales bacterium | reverse complement strand
CGTGGTGACCCTGGGCTGATCCCACTGGAGTTCCGCGCCGAGGATATCGATGTATTGATCCAGTATTCCGATTTCGTCATCGAATCCTTCGTTGTCCAGCCGCAGCCGGGCGTTGGCCACCTCTTTTTTCAGCTCGACGGTCAGGTCTATGGCCCGCTGCATCTTGGATGCCACGGCCTCCTCCAGGGTGCGAATCTGCGGGCTGGAAATCTCATCGTAGGCCGTCTCGCCGCCTCTTTGTCTCCACAGCTCATCCCGACTCTGGTTTATCTCCTCGATCTGTTCCCTGCAGGAGTAGTACAGCTCCCCGATGATCTGGAGTTTCTGGGCGAAGCGGAGCATGGTCCCGGACTGGAGGACCCTGCCGCTGGAGTACCCGGCCACTGGCTGCTTTGAGTCCACAAATTCGACCGAAAGGGTATGCGGCCCAGAGCGATGCCTGTTGCCCATGAGGTCCTCGTAATCAATGGTGAAGCGGGCCAGGTCGCGGCTCCCGGATTCGGCGCCGGGAAGGACCCGAACCTCAGCCAGGATCGTTTCGTAGTCCCGGTGATGCAGGGTATCCTGTTTGTAGTGAATCGTCTGTCTGTCAATCCGGTTGGAATATCCCCAGGTACCGAGGATTTCCACCGGCTGGAGGAACTCCAGGGTCATTTCCAGATAACGGGCCACCGGTACCACCATCCGGTCCAGCTCGCTGCCAAAGGTCTCTTCCATCTCCTCTCTGTCGGAGATGAACCGCGAGCTGCCGCCGCCCCTTCTGGCCAGATCGACCATCAGCTCTAGATCGAAGTCGGTTCCCACGCCGATGGTGGAGACGTTGATTCCCAACTCCCGGTAGGTCTCCGCCATATCCAGAAGGCCGCCGGATTCACCCACTCCGTCGGTGAGGAAAAGCACCCTGTTCGTATACTCCGACCGGTAGTTGGCCAGCACCTGCTGATACCCCAGCTCCAAACCGTCGACCAGATTCGTTCCCCCTCCCGTCTGAATGGAATCCACCGCCTTTCTGAACTCCAGTCTCCGGTCCCGGCTTTTCATCTGGGTCGAGGGAAACACCACTTTAGCGCTGTTGTCGAAGACGATCAACGAAACAAAGTCGATATCCCGCACTCGCTCGATGAAGATACCGAATGCATCTTTTACCCAGTCCATCTTGTTGGCCGCGCTCATGGATCCGCTCTTATCGATCACGAAGGCCAGGTTCAGGGGGGG
>JAGLQP010000691.1 GCA_023136785.1 Spirochaetales bacterium | reverse complement strand
GATGCTCCTCGATACCGTCAATCTCGATCCGAATGCCGGGAGAGCTACCCCGAGAGATGTGGACATCGATCACCGCCTACTGGAGATTATGGGCCAGAGCCCTTCGATCGAATACAATGAGCTGGTAAGGGCGCGTACCAGCGTCGATGGGCTGACCAACGATCAGCTGCTGTGACAGGACTACAAGGAGGGGAGGGTGGGATCGGTACGTTCCGGAAAACAACTTGAACCAATAGTACGGGAGTTCCTGCAAGCCGATGAGCGATAACACCCCCCTCAGACTGCCCCATATCGTCGATCCCAACGCCGACCCGGTGTTTCCGGATTCCCTCCAACCTGATGGGAACGGGTTGATCGCCGTAGGCGGAGAACTATCTCAGCGAGTGCTGGTCGAAGCTTACAGCAAGGGAATCTTCCCTTGGTTCAACGGGCCGCCGATCATGTGGTTTTCAACGGATCCCAGACCGGTTTTGTATCCTGGCAGTCTTTATGTATCGAAGCGGCTCGGCCGGATCCTCAAACAGGGCCGCTTTGAAGCCCGCTTCGATCAGGATTTCGAAAAGGTGGTATTCCTCTGCGGTACGGTACCGAGAGCCAGTCAGGACGGCAGCTGGATCGACAGGAGCTTCTTCGAGGCATACACCGAGCTCCACTACGGGAAGTACATTTCGCACTGTGTTTCTGTGTATCGCGAGGGGAAGCTCTGCGGCGGACTGTACGGTTTGACCCTGGGAAGTGTGTTCTTCGGAGAATCCATGTTTTCCCTGCGGGCCAACGCCTCAAAGGTTGCTCTCTACCGTCTCTGCATCTGGTTGAGGCGGCGCAACTTTCTGATGATCGACTGCCAACAGGTTACTTCCCACATCCTAAGTCTCGGCGCGGTCGAGGTTTCGCGGAACGAATATTTGGAGCTGCTGAGGCAAGGGTTAGAGGCGCCCCATCACCACTACCGCTGGAAGGATGATTGAGGAGAAAGTATGGGTATAGAGCTTAAAAATGAGATTCAGAACCTGGCCGGTAAGTTTAGAGCTCGCCGCCCTGGTAAGTTCCAGCCGCTATCCGGTCGCCTTTACCGGGGCAGGCATCTCGACCGAAAGCGGCATCCCGGACTTCAGGGGCCCCCAGGGCATCTGGACCAAGATGCGCCCCATCGAGCTTTCAGAGTTCGTGGACGACCCGGCGGCACGCAAAGAGCACTGGCGCCGGAAGATCGAGGGGTATC
>JAGLQP010000690.1 GCA_023136785.1 Spirochaetales bacterium | reverse complement strand
GGATCATCCGCACCAGATCCACGATTCCCCGCTTCACCAGGGGTTCCCCGCCGGTCAGGCGTACCTTGGTCACCCCCAGCTTCACCGCAGCCCGAACCGCCGCGGTGATATCCTCGAAGCTCAAGAACTCTTCGTGCCGCCGCACCGGCACACCCTCCTCGGGCATGCAGTAACGGCAGCGCAGATTGCACTTATCGGTCACGGAAATGCGCAGGTAGGTGATTTCACGATTATATGAGTCGTACATCAAGCTCGCTTCCTTGTTCTATGCGGGTCGTTCCCCTCTCGATTCGAATCAGCCCTTCCGCTTCGCGCAGCGCACTGAGGTGAGAGGACCCATGGTAGGAGAGGGGATGAATCCGGCTTCCTTCCAGCCTTACCGGACGATACTCCAGGCGCTCCCCATCCCGGCGGCTGAGCGATTCGGCCAGAACACCGGTGACCACACGCGGCCGATAGGAGAGACCCATCCACCGGTAGAGGAAGGTCTTTACAAATACTTCGAAGATAATAAATGTGGATACGGGATTCCCCGGGAGTCCGAACACGAAAGATCGACCTTTGCGGGCAAACAGAGTCGGCTTGCCCGGCTTTACCGCCAGCTTGTGGAAACGGATCTCCGCGCCCAGGCTTTTCAACACATCGGGAACGAAATCGAGGTCTCCCATCGAAACTCCTCCGGAGAGAAGCAACACATCGCAGTCCCGGAGAGCGAGCTCTGCCATCGCGGCGAGTTGCTCCGGATCATCCGGCACCACCCCGTAGTACCGCCTGCGTGCCTTCATGGCCGCAACCTGAGCACAGAGCTGAGGACCGTTGGAGTTGTAAATTTCTCCGGCCTCGAGCTCCTCTCCGACACCGCGCAGCTCACTGCCCGTCGTGATGATTCCCACCAGCGGCATAATCGCTACGGGTACCGCCTCAAATCCTTGGGAGGCGAGCACTCCGATGTCCTGAGCTGAAAGCACCTTTGCTTTCAGGAGCGGAACTCCGGCCTTCAGGTTCTCCCCGCGAAGTATGATATTGGCGTACGGTTCCGGCTTCACAACCCGAACCCAACCATCGACCTCCTCGGTGAACTCGACCCGGACGATCTTGTCCGCTCCCTCGGGCATCATAGCCCCGGTCATGATTTTGCTGCACCGTCCGGTTTCGATCTTCTCCTGCGGTACAACACCTGCGGCAATTACCTCCACGATTTGATAGCGGTCGGAGGAATCCGC
>JAGLQP010000069.1 GCA_023136785.1 Spirochaetales bacterium | reverse complement strand
ATGATGTCGCCGAACATATTGGTGGTTACGATGACGTCAAACCACTCCGGGTTTTTCACCATCCACATAGTGGTGGCATCCACGTGGGCGTAGTCCGCCTGGATGTCCGGATACTCTTTGCTCACCTCGGTGAAAACCCGCATCCACAGATCGTGGGCATAGGTCAGAACATTGGTCTTGGCGCAGAGGGTCAGCTTGTTCCCCTTGTTGCGTTTGCGGGTGTACTCGAAGGCGTAGCGGATGCAGCGCTCGACTCCCTTGCGGGTGTTGATCATCTCCTGAATCGCCACCTCATCCGCCGTGCCTTTTTTCAGGAACCCTCCGATACCGGCGTACAGCCCTTCGGTGTTCTCCCGCACAACGACGAAGTCGATGTCCTCGGGGCCTTTGTTGGCCAGAGGGGTTTCCACGTTCGGATACAGCTTCACCGGCCGAAGGTTGATGTATTGATCCAAGCTAAAACGAAGGGTCAGTAGGATTCCCGTCTCCAAAATGCCCGGCTTCACGTCGGGATGGCCGATCGCCCCCAGATAGATGGCGTCGAAAGCCTTGAGCTTTTCCACAGCATCGGCGGGAAGCACTTCTCCGGTTTTCAGGTAGTGCTCACCGCCGTAGTCGAACTCGGTAAACTCGAACTGGATTTTGAAGCGATCGCTGACGCGGCCCAGGACTTTCAATCCCTCCTGAATCACTTCGGGGCCGGTTCCGTCACCCGGAATTACTGCGATTTTATACATACGACCGCAGCTTAGCGGCAAGCGTTTATTGTGTCAAGGAAGCTGCTCGGCATGAACGCTGTTGTACTCTCGAACCAGACGCAGAAGGAGTTTCCGCGACGATCCCAGGCAGGCATTCATCCAGCGCCGGTAAGATTTTAGGAACTCTCCGGTAGGCAGGATCACCAATCGCCGGGCCGCAAAGAAGATACGCCGCCCGGGATACAGCACAAAAGCTCCTTGGACGACGTCTCTTGCCAAAACCCGTTTGCAGTAGCTCCAGCACCATCTATTGGGGTGTGGTTCCTGCAGAAAAACGAAGCCGATCCGCTTTGAAGGGGTCTGCACAACGAGCTCGATGTGGGTTTTCCCGTACCCTCCATAGTAGCAAAACCTGCTGGAAGGGTTTCTGGCTGCTTCATGGGAGCAGACGGTCTTGATCATCCGCTTCCGAAACCGTACTTCCTCTGCCAGAGGTCCAGTGGATTGAGTCGAACCGGTGAGGTAGAGCTTCGGGGATTTCCGTGCGCGACTATCTATGCTGGCTGGCAGAGGATTGAGGAGCCAGGCTAGATCAGCCTCTACCAGGTTCAATACCCTTGCTTTAGCGGCTGGACAGGATATGTTCAACTGCTTCCCAATTGTCGAGAAGTTTAAAGGCACACCCTGCCAGGCTGCAACAACAGCCAGGGTCTCGCGCAAGCTCTCACCGTTCAAGGTTTTTCCTCCTATATATAAAAACGCAGATGTGTTTTTACAGAGACGTTCCCAAACACTAAGGAAAACGGCAAATTTTAAAGTTTTACTTTAAAATTTCAACAGAACCACAATGCAGCGGCACCCAAAATTCAGGAGGGCGACCCACACCGTTTGCCCGCATCCACCCGCCAACAACCATTGCGCATTAACTGAAATCCGGGTATACTGTGGCGTTACCTAATTGGGAGGGGACACTATTTCACAAATTTCCACAGGCGTTCTTGCCGAAAGATCTCGCAGTCGGGGAGTTTTGCCCCAAAATCGTAAATATCTCGGCTCGAAATATCGGCTGCTCGATTTCCTGACCGATACGATCCTATCGCGGGTACCGGAGATCGATGTCTTTGTCGACCTGTTTGCCGGAACCGGGGTGGTGGGGAATTCCTTTCGGGCTCACGCCTCCACGGTTATCGCCAATGACCTGCTTTTCTCCAACTACGTAGTGAACCGGGCCTATCTGACCTCGAGCGGGGCCACGGTGGACCTGGACCGGGTGGGTGCTCTGATCGAGGAGCTCAACCGCTGTACCCCCATTCAGGGCTACGCCTACGCGAGCTACGGCGGTACCTATTTCACGAAGCACAACGCCGCCCGCATCGATGCGATCCGGGAGGCCATCGAGTCCATCTATGCGGAACAACGCTGCAGCGAACAGGAGCGTTTCGTCCTGTTGACCAGCCTGCTTCTGGCCGTTGACAAGGCGGCGAACACGGTAGGCCAGTACGACGCCTTCCTCAAACACATCGACAATCGGGAGCAGGCGGACAGACACCTGATCGACAGCAACGTACACAAGCCTCTGCGGCTGCGGGTACCGGAGATCGAGCTGATCGGCAATGATGGGAATGAGGTGTACAACCAGGACGCCAATCGCCTCATCCGCCATCTGGAGGCGGAGGTCCTCTATCTCGATCCTCCGTACAATACCCGCCAGTACGTCGACTGCTACCATGTACTGGAAAACATCCTCCGTTGGGACAAGCCGCCCCTGCATGGAAAAACGAGAAAGTTTCAGCGGGATCACCTGAAGAGCCGTTACTCCCGCAAGAACGAAGCCGCCCGGGCCCTCGAGGAGCTGATCGAGGCGGCCCGGGCCAAGCATATCTTTTTGAGCTACAACAGCGAAGGGATCATTCCGGAGAAAACGATTCGGGAGATCTTCAGCCGCCGGGGAAAGCTGGAAGTTTTTTCTCGGGAGTACTCCGTGTTTGGAAACGGAGCGGGAAGCTCCCGCAAGCGCATGCTTTCCGAGCGGATCTTCTACTGTCGTACGGCACCCGGCCGCCGGGTGAGCGGCGTTGGGACCCGCCGCTCTACCCCACGGAAGAAGACCGAAAAAATAGAGCTGTTCACCGAGCAGGGAGAGAGCCGGGGGTATTACTCTCCCCGAAATCGGCTCAACGACCTGACGGGAAAAGAGTGGGTATACTGGAGCAAGAGCGTCATCAACAAGCAGTACCCGCCCAATCTGCAGCACAAACTCCGTTCCAGCCATGGGGGGCAGAAGCCGCCCGATCTCTGCGCGGATCTGATCGAGGTGTTCACCAAGCGAGACGGGCGGGTCCTCGATCCTTTTGCCGGTGTCGGCGGAACGCTGTTGGGGGCGGGGTTGCGCGGTAGAAACGCAGTGGGAATCGAGATCAATCCGCGGTGGATCGAGATCTACCGCCAAGTGTGCTCATTGGAAAAGATCCCCGAACAGAGGATGATCTGCGGGGACAGCCGGGCCGAGCTGCCCGTTTTAGCTAAAAATGAAGAAGAATTCGATCTGCTTCTCACGGATGTGCCCTACTGGCACATGGACAGGGCTGAAAAGAGCAACGGGAAATACAAACGGGTCGGGGAAGGGCAGAGAGAACTCCGGCGATCAAAGCTCGCCGCTTTCAACAGGAACAATTATGAGAGCAAGGAGCACTGGCTCGAGGAAATGGCCGCCGTATTTGCTGAGGCCGTGCCGCTGCTCAAGGACAAGGGCTATCTGGTTGTGTTCATCGGTGATATGTACCACAGCGGCCGCTATCATTTCCTCAGTTCCGACCTGGCTTCAGCCTTGACCGGCCTGGGACTGATCCCAAAGGCCAATCTTATCTGGTACGATGTGAGCAAATCTCTCCACATATACGGGTATCAGTACGAATATATTCCCTCGATGATTCACCAGAATATTTTAGTGTTCCGTAAACAATCCTGAAGCTGTAGAATGGATAGGGATCCGTAGGGAGGAGGACACATGGCAGGAATATTTAAAACCTACGACATTCGCGGAGTATACGGAAAAGATATTGATACTGCCCTGGCCTACAAGATAGGCCGCGCCTTTGCCCGCTACATCCGGAAAAGTTCCTTCATGATCGGTTACGACGCCCGCAACTACTCGGAGGAGCTGTATCAGGCTCTGAGCCACGGATTGGTGGCGGAGGGAAAGAAGGTGCGGGGTATCGGCATGGTCACCACCCCTCAGCTGCACTTCTACCAAATGAAAGAAGGATACGAGGCGGGCGTCATGGTTACCGCCTCCCACAACCCGCCGGAATACCACGGTTTTAAATTGTACGACGATCGGGGGGGTTCGGTCAGCTACGAGAAGGGCTTGAAGGAAATCGAAGGACTGGTTGCTGGAATGGGGGAAGAACCGGTTCTGCGCGGCGGATCCTTCGATGAAGTGGACCGTATCGATGAATACGTCGATTTCGTTACCGCTGCCCTCAAGGGTGTGAAGCTGAAAAGCAAAGTGGTCATCGACGTGGGGAACGGTTCGGCAGGCCGGGTTTTCCGCAGTATAAGCGACAAGATACCTCTGCACAGCTACATCCTCAACGAGCAGCCGGATGGTTCTTTCTTGAGCCGGGATCCCAATCCCCTCAAACCCGAAAGCAGGCTTCACGCAGCGGCGAAGGTGTTGGAGCACGGTGCCGATCTGGGGGCTCTTCTGGACGGGGACGGCGATCGGGTCGTTTTCCTCGACGAACACGGGGAGAGCGTGGCCAACTATTACATTGCGGCGCTGATTGCCGAAGAGCTTCTAAGCGAGCAGCCCGGCGCTGCTATCGTCTACGATCTGATCTCCTCCCGGGCGTTACCGCAGCGCATCGGAGAGCTGGGCGGGAAACCGGTCGTCTCCCGGGTCGGCTACACCTTTCTCTACGATGTCATGATCGCCGAAGGCGCCGTGTTCGGGGTCGAGACCTCGGGGCACGTGTACTTCAAGGTTACCGACAGCTACTACACGGAGTCAGCCGCCTATGCCCTGGTTGTCCTGCTCAAACTCCTGCACAAACGCCGGAAACCCCTTTCAGAGCTTCTGGCTCCGCTGCGCGGGCGCTACTACCAGTCCGGGGAGATCAATATAGAGATTGCCGATAAAGAGAAGGTGTTGAAAGAGCTGGAGCGTCACTACGGCGCAACCGGTGGGACGATCAGCAAGCTCGATGGGGTGAGCGTGGAATTTCCTGATTACTGGTTCAACGTCCGCCCGAGCAACACCGAGCCCTTGATCCGATTGCGTCTCGAAGCGGTGAGCCGCCGGGTCGCGGAACAAAAGACAGAAGAAATACTTGAGTTTCTGAAGAGGTTCGTCTAGATCTGTGAGCAAGACAAAGGGCAACAACCGCTCATTCGCCGACGACAATCTCAAAGGCGTAGTCGTGCAGGAGCTGCAGCAGCTTTTTCAGGCCTCCATAGAAGCCACGGCGGACGGCATCCTGGTGGTCGACAAGGATGGTCGGATCATTCTCTCCAACAACAGATTTGCGGAAATGTGGCGGATTCCGCAGGAGATGATCCGTGACAAGGATGACATCAAGATCCGCGAGTACGTCATGGGCCAGGTAACAGATCCCCGGGCCTACATGGACAAGATCCATGAGCTTTATGATACGAGCGATGAGTCCACAGATGTTATCACCTTTAAGGATGGAAGAGTTTTCGAGCGTTATTCAGCCCCTCTGGTGATTTCGGAGCAGATCATCGGCAGGGTGTGGAGCTTTCGGGATATGACCGCCTACAGAGAAGCTCAAGCACGGCTGGAGAGAAGTGAAGAGAAGTACCGGGAGCTGGTAGAGAACGCCAACAGTATCATTTTGCGCTGGGATATCAACGGTGTCATCACCTTCATCAACGAATATGGTCAGAGATTGCTGGGCTACAGCCAAGCCGATTTGGTAGGACAGCCGGTAATCGGGACGATTGTCCCGGACAAGGATTCATCGGGCCGCGATCTGGTAGCTATGATCGAGGGGATAACCGACAGACCGAATGAGTTCATCTACAATGAAAATGAGAACATCACCAAGGACGGGCAGTCGATCTGGGTCTCCTGGTCGAACAAACCGATCTATAACGAGATGGGACAGCTCGTTGGGATCCTGAGCATCGGCAATGAGATCACAGAGCGCAAAAAGCTCGAGCAGCAGCTGTTTCAAGCCCAGAAGATGGAAGCGGTCGGTCAGCTGGCCGGGGGTATTGCCCACGATTTCAACAACATGCTGATGGTAATTAACGGGTACTGCGAGCTGCTGCTCGACGAGTTGGAAGAAGGGAATACTCTGCGGCGGGACATCGAACAGATCAAGGCAACCTCCTCACGGGCGGCCGCCCTCACTCGCCAGCTGCTCGCCTTCGGCCGCCGCCAGGTGGTTCAGCCTAAGGTGGTCGATCTCAACAAGCTGCTGTACAGCAGCCACGAGATGATCACCAGACTCGTGGGGGAGGCGGTGCGGCTGAACATCCGTGGACAGGAAGGTCCTCTCAACATCTATGCCGATCCGGTTCAGGTGGAGCAGGTGATTCTCAACCTGGCCGCCAATGCTCGAGATGCCATGCCCGAAGGCGGAATCCTAACAATAGAAACCCGTAGAACAGACATCGAAAAACCGGATTCCGGAGAGCTCTATATGGTCCCCACGGGTAGTTACGTTTTTTGTTCGGTCCTGGACACGGGAGTCGGGATGTCCTCCGAGACCTTGGAGCACATCTTTGAGCCCTTTTTCACCACCAAGGATCCAGGCAAGGGCACCGGGTTGGGACTGTCCACGGTGTACGGAATCGTCAAACAGAACGACGGCTATATATTTGCTCACAGCGAACCGGGCAAGGGAAGCTGTTTTACCATGTATTTCCCTCTGGTCACTGAAGAGGAGCTGATTCTCAGCGAGGAGCCTCACAAACTGGAAGAAAAGCTGAAGGGAAGTGAACGAATCCTCCTGGTGGAGAGCGAAGCCAAGGTACGGCGATACACCAAGACGGTGCTTCAGAAGTACGGGTATACGGTGAACGCCGCGGCCAGCGGTTCCGACGCCCTGGGCTTGTGGAAGACCTTAGATGTGGACCTCCTGATCAGCATAACCGAGCTTCCTGAGATGAGAGGTGTCGATCTGGTAGAGAAGATCCGGGAGATGCAGCCCAACATAAAGGTGTTGATGATTTCGGCAAATATGGGCCATGAACCGACGGAAGAGCTGAATGTGATCACCAAACCCTTTACCAGCGAGGCTCTGCTGCGGAAGATCAGAAAGATCCTCGACACTTGACAGTTTTTGAGGCTGTCCGTAGGTTAATCCCATGCGAATCCGCTACAATGCGCCTGTAATTCTCACCTTTACACTGCTGTCCACGGGGATTCTTATCATCAATCAGGTGGTCGGTGGATTCACCGAGGCCTTTTTTGTCTCCTACCCAACCTTCAGCGGGTCGATCCTTGATTTCCTTCGTCTGTTCACCCACGTTGCAGGGCACAGAAACTGGCTTCACCTGATGAGCAACTTCAGCTTCATCCTGCTGATAGGACCGGTGCTCGAGGAGAAGCATCGTTCCGGAGCGCTGCTGGCGATGCTTATGATGACAGCCCTGGTTACCGGAATCCTGAACATCATCTTCTTCTCCACCGGATTGATGGGAGCCAGCGGGATCGTGTTCATGCTGATCCTCTTGAGCTCTTTTACCAACATACGATCCGGGGAGATCCCCCTGACTTTTGTTCTGATCGTCGTGTTGTTTTTAGCAAAGGAGTTCATCAACGCTTTCGCCGAGGACAACATATCCCAGTTCGCCCACATCATCGGCGGAATCTGCGGCAGTTTGTTTGGATTCATCTTCACCAGAGCGAAACGCCCGGCTTCTTCCTCTGACCCCAATTGAAAGGGGATCTCTTTTATAGTACCTTAGCCTCTGGGACTCGAGAGAAAACCATGTTTGAAAAACTAGACAAGATGATCGAACGCTACCAGGAGCTGCAAACCCTGTTCTGCGACCCGGCAGTGATGAAGGATCAGCAGCGCTATAAGGAGCTGATGCGGGAAATGGCCGGCCTGGAGGAGGTGGTCGAGCGGTACGGCCGATACAAGAAGCTGAAATCAGAGATCGATAGCACCGAGCAGCTGATCGAAGAGGGGGGAGAGGGGGAGCTCATCGCCCTGGCCCGGGAGGAACTGGAAACCCTACAGAAGCGGGAGGAGGAGATGGAGCAGGAGCTCAAGGTTCTGCTCATTCCCAAAGACCCGATGGACCTGAAGAACATCATCATGGAGATCCGGGCCGGCACCGGAGGCGAGGAGGCTGCTCTGTTCGCCGCCGATCTGTTCCGAATGTACTCCAAATACGCAGAGGCGCGGCGTTGGATCATTGAGATTCTCTCCTCCCATCAGACCGAGATCGGAGGGTTCAAGGATATTATCTTCTCGATCAGTGGAAAGAGCGTCTATGAAAGACTTCGCTACGAAAGCGGCGTACACAGGGTTCAGCGGGTTCCCGTCACTGAGGCGGGAGGCCGAATCCACACCTCCGCCGTGACCGTCGCCGTACTGCCGGAGGTGGAACAGACCGAAATTGCCATCCGCCAGGAAGATCTGCGGATCGATGTCTACCGCTCCTCCGGGCCGGGCGGACAGAGTGTGAATACGACAGACTCCGCCGTGCGGATCACCCATCTTCCCACCGGATTGGTGGTCACCTGTCAGGACGAGAAGTCACAGCATAAGAACAAGGCAAAAGCACTGCGGGTGCTTCGGGCGCGCGTGTTCGAGCAGGAAGAGGAGAAGAAGCACGCAGAGCGGGCCGCGGCGCGAAGAATGCAGGTCGGTTCGGGAGACCGTTCCGAACGGATTCGCACCTACAACTTCCCCCAGAACC
>JAGLQP010000689.1 GCA_023136785.1 Spirochaetales bacterium | reverse complement strand
GTACCGGTTTCGGGTGGATGGAAGGGCCTGGGCATCCGGGATGCGGCGGAAAAAGGTGCGCCTCGGTGAAAACGACATTGCCGAACTGACCATCCCCATAGAGCTCGACTTTGCGGCTGTGGGACGCTCTGTATATCAGATGATTCTGGGAGGGGAGGCGCTGCAGTATACGCTGGAGGGGAATGTTGATGTGGGAACATCCCTTAGGGCGTTGAAAAAGGCATCCCTTCCCTTTGCGTTAGCGGGACAGCTGCGCATCCAACGCTGAAATTGACTGGAACTGACGATTTCTCTTGACAGATCTGCCATAAAGTACTATAAATTTGTTTAGTACTTTATGGCATCTCTTCCTGCGGAGACAGTAGCAACCCTCGAATACCAACCAGGCGGAGAAGGGCTTCCCAGCCCCCTGGTCTTCACCCGGCTGATCCGAGCCACAGATCTGGAGCAAGATCGTTCCTCTCGCAGCGAAAACGCAGGATTCGATCTGAACGCCCTTCGCGGGCGCCTGGTCGAGCTTAGCTCCTGCCGGCCCTCAGCCTGTCTCAGCCTGAGCTGTTCCTTGATTTTGGAAGCCCAAAGTCGGATGGCTCCGGTGGTCTGGATCTCGGCCACGGCGGACACCTTCTTCCCTCCCGATATGGCGGCCAACGGAGTGGATCTGTCTTCCTTGCCCGTTGTCCGGGTGCCGGACGCCCGTTCTGCAGGCCGTGCCGCGGATTGGCTGCTGCGCACCGGAGCCTTTGGGCTTCTCGTGGTTGATTTGCATACAGACTTCCAGCTGCCCGCAGCTCAAGCGGCCCGACTTGCCCAGCTGGTCCACCGTCATGGGTCGACCGTGCTATTTTTAACCGCCAAGCCTGCAGGTGCTCCTTCCCTGGGTTCGCTGGTTTCCCTGTACGGCCGGATCCTGCGCAAGCGTGTCGATTCAGGGTGTTTTCGCTTCAGCTTGCACATTATCAAGGACAAACGAAGAGCTCCGGTCTGGGAGCACGTGGAGCAGCTCGATGGCCCCCCTGGCCTGTGTTAATGTAGCGGATCTGCCTCTGCAGCTTTTGCTCAAGAAGCATCCTCAGTGGCGGGATCTTCCCGCTGCAGTTGTATCCAAAGACAGTCCCTACGGAAGGATTCTTACCGTCAATGTTCAGGCCAAGGAGTACGGCATACTGCCGGGGTTACGCTACGCAGCTGGACTGATCTTCACCCTCGAGCTGAGGGCGGACACCATTC
>JAGLQP010000688.1 GCA_023136785.1 Spirochaetales bacterium | reverse complement strand
ACTGTTCCGGAGGGTGGATCAAGAATCCGCGGGAGAAGCTGTACCAGGGTGCTCTTCCCGGATCCGGTCTTGCCGAGAATTCCCAGAATGCTGCCCGACGGGATGTCGATGCTGAAATCTTTTAGGACCTCCTTTTCCGTCCCGGGATAGGCATAGCTCAGGTTTCGAATGCTGATCTCACCCCGTATCGGTTTTCGCACCGCCTGCTCGGCCGGGGGACTCTGGATATCCGGCTCCTCCTCCAGGATCCTGTTGATTCGTCCGAGGGAAGCACCGGCCCGTTGAATTAGATTGATCGTAAACCCGGCTCCCAGCATAGGCCAAATGAGCATCTGGAGGTAGGCGAGGAAAGCCGTGAACTCCCCTGGAGACAAGGTTCCTTCGATGACCGCTCTGCCACCGAGCAGGATCAGAATCAGGGATGTGATCCCGGCCAGGAAACCCACCGCCGGGAATAGTACCCCCCAGGTTCGAACCAGGACCATGTTGCGGTTCGAATAATCTGCGTTTTTTTCGAGGAATCGTTTCCCGAAGCTCGGTTCCTGGACGAAGGTCTTCAGGACCCGTATCCCGGTGAAGGCTTCCTGGGTCATATCACTCAGCGCGGAAAATCCCTCCTGAACCTGCCGGAACTGCTCTCCGATAAACCGGCCGAAAAAGATCACACCGATCGTAATGACCGGCAGAGGCGAGATCGACAGCAGCGTAAGGCGGGGATCCCTGCTCAGCATGATTATCAGAATTGCAATGGTCATAAAAAAACCATCGACAAAGGAGACCAGAGCGAAGCCCGAAGCCTGCCGGACCGCCCGCATGTCGTTGGTCATACGGGCCATCAGATCCCCGGTCTTGACCTTGCCGTAGAAGGTCGAGGAGAGGGCTTGGAGGTGGACAAACAGTCGCTCCCGCAGCTCCGCCTCGATGCGTCGTGATGCACCGCCCAGGAAGAAGCGCCAGAAGTAGCGGCCGATGGCGATCACTATAGCGATACCCACCATCAACAGCACGATCGGCAGCATGTCGTTGAGCGTAAAAGACCCCGAGGCTATCGTGTCGATGGCCCGTCGGAGGAGCTGGGGCAGGTAGAGCTGGCCGCCGTTGGTTACCAGTAGAAACAACAGCCCGGCTACATATTGGGGGATTCGTTTTCTTATATACGGAATGAGGGTCTTAAACTCTTTGAGCACCCGTTAAAAGTACGGATTATTTGGGATTAAATCAAAAACTTTTTCT
>JAGLQP010000687.1 GCA_023136785.1 Spirochaetales bacterium | reverse complement strand
CGCCGGAGCGGATGCACAGCGGCGATGCTCAGGATATCCTGCTCGGCATCCGCGGTGACATCGAATTGATCCCCTTCGTAGGCTGTCAGTCCCTCCACGGTCAACCCTGCATCTGCAAGAATTTCCCTGGCCCTGCGGATCGAACCCTTGGTCGGAATACGAACCCGGGCTTCTGCGGGAGGCCGGGATGCTACGGAGAGGTAGGCTTTCTTGGGAGATAGTTCGCTCAGGAAGTCCGCCAGTTCCGCGAGGTCTTCGGGATCTGTGTTCACATTCTCCACCAGCATGGTTTCTGTCACGAGATCTCCGCCGTAACTGCGGGCGAAGGAACGGATGCCCTCGAGCAGCTTTGGCAACTCAAGGCGCCGGTCAGGTCTGTTGATACGGCGCCAAACGGGTTCAACAACGCTGTCCACTTTTACAGACACCCAATCCGCCAGGCTGGCCGCCTGAGCCACCTCGTCACGCCACAGCAACGATCCGTTGGTGATGACAGCTATGGGAATCGCCAATTCTTTCTTTAGCACCGAGATCAAATTTTCGAGATTCTGATCCAGGGTTGGTTCCCCGTCAGGAACGAAGCTTATGTAGTCGATGCGTCGCCCCTCAATTCCCACCTTTTCGATTCTGGCCTTGGTTTCACTGACAAGGGATCCGGGTTGGTAAAAAACGGAAGGTTCCACCCGCATCTTGGTCGTTCGCCCCACCTGACAGTAGATACAGGAATAACTGCAGTACTTATAAGGAATATTGTTGAGCCCGAGACTTCTTCCGAGCCTTCTGGAAGGAACCGGTCCATACACGAGCATAGATATTGAGAATATTCTCATTAAAAATATAGTAAATTTATCCGCAAATGGCAATACAGTGGAGGAAATCTTAGATAAACCGGGGTGCACTAAACCGCTTCCAGGTTCTGACCAACCGGAACAGGGCAAGAAGGCTCAACGCACCCGCGAAGGGCGGCGCTCCAGCGTTTGAGAATAGAAAGACCAGACGGGGAGCTCTGCGGTTGTACCGTTGGCTTAACGGGTACGATCGTTGGCGGTGCTTTCGAAGTAGTCGAAGCCGGGGCCAAGCTTGGCTTTCAGAGCCTCCGTGACCCGCCCAAGTCTCTGTACCACCTCTTCCGGAAGTGCCTCTGCAGCCGCCGCGGCATTGGCCTCCAGCTGTTGCCTTGTGCGTGCTCCGGCGAGCACACAACTGATGCCCTGATTGGCCAATGCCCATCTCAGAG
>JAGLQP010000686.1 GCA_023136785.1 Spirochaetales bacterium | reverse complement strand
CAGTGCTTATGGTCTATGCTGCGATTATGAGCTTCGGACTCGTATCCTTTGCTCAGTTGAATCGGGAATTGTTACCGAGTCTACCCGTGCCCGCAGCTCGTGTCGTTACGGAGTATCAGGGCATTCCAGCGTCGGAGATCGAAACTCTGGTTACCATCCCCGTGGAGAATGCCCTATCCTCTGTGAAGGCTGTTCGAGAAATCAGCTCCGTCAGCAAAGATGAGCTGTCCGCGGTACATCTTCTTTTCGATTGGGGAGTGGATCGACAACAGGCTGCGGTGGAGATCAGAGAGAAAATCGACGCACTGTATCCCTTTCTTCCCCATGGGGCTGACAAGCCGCTGGTATTCGCGACCGATGATATTTCTGACCAACCGGTGCTCACGCTGGCCGTGGTCCCTGCATCGGGACGGAGGATTCGGGATATCAGCAATCTCGTGCGGGGAGAACTTGCTACAAGACTTCAACAGATTTCCGGAGTAGCCTCATTGCGTATCGTAGGGCTTGAGGAAGCGGAGATCAGGGTCGATGCGGATGGACAAAAGTTGGCAGCCGCGGGAGTGCCCCTACAGGTGGTGGCCCACATTGTGGCTTCTTCGATATATGATGCTCCTCTGGGAACGGTGATTGAGGGTGAGCGGGAGTATCTGGTCAAAGCGACGACAGGCGTCGATACCGTAGAAGAAATTCGTCAGATTCCCATTGCCGCCGCCGGTGACGGGTCCGTGGTTTCGGTCGCAGAGTTCGCCCACGTCTATTGGGATGTGAGGGAACGAACGTCTTTTTTCCACTTCAACGGAAGGGAAGCTGTCGGCATCTTTGTCTCAAAAACGCCGGATAGTGGAAGCCTGAATACAGTTCGGAATGTTCGCAACTCACTTAAGACCTTAGGACCCATGTTCGCCAATGATCTCGAAGTTCAGATCGTAAAGGATCCGACCGGCGAGATCGAGTCGGGAATCAGAAACCTCCTCATTGCGATGGATTTAGGGTGCCTCTCCGTTTTTCTTGTCCTATTGCTTCTTTTTAGAAGAGCTGCAGTTGCGCTCATTGTCTCCGCCTCGATTCCAGCGGCAATGATGATGGTGTTTTTATTTATGAAATTCGCTGAAATCAGTCTCAACATCATTTCCCTTTCAGGCATCGTGATAGGAATCGCTTAATTTTGGATATCAATTTCGTGTGACGAATAATGTCATAGATAGAAGAGGATACTCTTGTCACGAGCTTGGGAAGCTGT
>JAGLQP010000685.1 GCA_023136785.1 Spirochaetales bacterium | reverse complement strand
AAAAAGGAGGGCTTCTCAAGCAGAAACGGGTTCTCGAGACGATCAACCAGGAACTCGAGCAGAGAGTCTCCCGGCAGCAGGACTCGATCACGGCGCTGCACTCGGAGATCCAGGAGCTCTATTCTCTGAATCTGGACAAAGCGCTGGAGACGATTCTCAGCACGGTGCAGCGCTTCTCCGGCGCGACGGAAGTCTCGATCTGGCAGGTGCTTCCGGAAACCAAAGACCTGCACCTGGTGGTGAGCCGCGGCTGGGATGAAAACGGCTCCCGGCCCACTGTCATCTCGGTGGAGAACAGCATCGAGGGATGGGTATTGCGCAACAACACCGTGTTTTCCGTAAAGATGCTGGGGCAGTACGAAAACCTCCGCCAGATGGATCGGGGACATAACATCATGACTTTCCCCGTCGCTGCGGGACGTAAGATCTGGGGCGTCCTGAATATCGCCGATATGCCTTTCGCCAAGTACAACCTCTACACAGAGAAACTGGTCACCATGATCCTGGCTCTGGCAGCGCCCGCCCTGGAACGGGCCATAGAGTACGAAGCGGTGGTCACCCAGGCGGAAGTTCATCCGGTTACGGGACTACCGGGCTTTACCCAGTTCTTCTCGCTGTTGAAAAACACACTATTACGGGCTCGGAGGAATAAGGAAACCTTAAGTGTGCTGATCTTGGAATTAACCAACTTCGACACCCTGTCGGAGAGCTTCGGCAGAGAGAACACACTTCAACTGGTCAGTCAACTGGCCGGTCAATTGGTGATACTGTCCAAAAACAAGGCGAATTTCTTTCACTACAAAGACGAAAATCAGATCGCCGTGCTGTACCCCCACCTGGACTACGACGGAGCGTCCCTGTTCAGTCTCGAAACTCTGGGTATGATCAACGAAAAGGAATGGACACTGAACGAACAAATCGTCAACCTCGAGGTCATGATAGGCTATGCCTCCTTAAGCGAAGAACAGCTGGAAGCTGAAGGGTTGCTTCAGATCGCTGAGAATATCCTGGAGATGCAGAAGGTCTGAAGGAAGCGATGCTACACTTTGATTATTTTCGCCGCAGCCCGGAGGCCTATCGTCCCTGGACCGCCCATGCCGCCATGCGGGCTGCAGAGGCAAACCTTCTGCCTCTGGAGGCTTGCGTATACCTGGGAACCTCGATCAAACCTCTGAACGAGGAGCCCATCGATCTCGACGATATCGAGCACATCCTGTCTCGGCCCCACCTCGATCTGGAAACGAACCT
>JAGLQP010000684.1 GCA_023136785.1 Spirochaetales bacterium | reverse complement strand
TGCTGGTCATTTTCAATGGCCTGAGAGCGCTGAGAAAAAAGGTATAGAAACTCGCGCTCCGTCCAGCGAACCCCTCCAGGTGAGAAAATTTTTCTCAGGCTTACCGTATGGGAAATATTTTCCCACAATCCTCCAATTCCTGTTCCTGAGGCGAGGAAAAAAGCGTTTGACTGCGCGGAAAACTCCCTCGGAGGTTCACGAGTATGGCACGGTTCATGCATATATAGATGATAGGAAGATTAAAACCAAAACGATACGGAGGTATCTATGAACGCTAAGAGGATTATTATTTTGCTCCTGATCGCCGGCGTTGCCGCGGCAGGAGTTTTCGCTTCCGGCAACAAGGAAGACGAATCGGATGTTACTCGCCCGGGCTGGCGGCAGATGCCGCGAGGAGAAGCGCCTGATTTTTCCGAAGAAACGATCACCGTTACCGGTGAGCTGTACTTCGAAAACAGGATGCATCCGGAGCTGAAAAGCGGCAGCGAGGAATACGAGCTTCTCGTGCCTCGCTTCTACGCCTACGATTTGGACCTGGAAGACGGCCAGACCGTAACGGTGGAGGGCTACACAGTCGAAGGAATGCCCTGCTTCGAAGATGAAGAGCACGAGGAAGTCCATATTTGGGTAACCAAGGCCATCATCGACGGCAAAGAGTACGATATGGAAGCCGGCGGTTTTCGGGGCGGTCACATGGGCTCCCGAAGGGGAATGGGAATGATGGGACCGGGCCGACGCTCCTGTGGTGATGGTGACTTGCGCGGCTGGGGTCGCAGGGGGTAGCCTCCTTGGACCCCTGCAACCACTAGGTCCCTATACCATAATATGGGAAAAGGCTGCCGAGGGGCGGTCTTTTCCCTTTTCTGTTTGAAAGCTACAATCTGATTGGAAGAGGTGAGCGTGGCCCGAGGATTCCGGCAGTTTTTCAAAGAAGAGCTCCTGTTCTTTATCTTTCTTCTCGCCCTGTTTCTGACCATCACTGCACTGGTGCAGGTCCTGCTCTCCGGGCGAAGCAGGCGGGAAAGCCTGCTGCTGGAGTACGAAGCCCAGAAAATCGCGGCGGCTCTGATGGAGTCTACCCGGGACGGGTCAACCCTTGATTCCGATGCATTGGAGGAAAGAATCGTCGGTTTCGGTATCTATACCTCTCAAGGGTTCGCCCTGCAGCGCTTCGGCAGCGCTCCGACCTCCCTGCGTTTACCTGGAAATCAGGCTCAGATCCTACACTTCAACGAGGAGCGAAAAACCCTCA
>JAGLQP010000683.1 GCA_023136785.1 Spirochaetales bacterium | reverse complement strand
CGACGAGGACAAGAAGAAAAAAGAATTGGAAGACAAAAAAGAGGATACCTAGATCCCGAGGGCTTCGATCCCGTCGCTCCATGGAAGTGCGAGGATACCGGTTCCTCGAGCTCCGAAGAGAAAAAAACTGTGGCCAGGCAGAGGAGAGATTAACCTTGGGAGTATGGTCCCAATGACCTGAATCTTGAAGTGTTTCGGGTAGATTTGTTGCAAATGAGGCAACAGCGGCGGGTGAGTTTTCTCACCTCCTCGCTACGGGCTATGCGTACTTCCTGTTGATCAACCAGAGGGACAGCAACACGATCAGATCGGCTGCCAGACGATTCAGCCAGACGATGAGATCCGGTTCGGCGAAATTACTGGCGAAGAAACTCAAGATGATCTGGATGATCCAGAGGACGGCGATCACCAGGGTCGCGCCGTAGAGCAATCTGCTCTGCACGGCGAAAAATACTCCGGCGAACACGATCACCCCAGCCACTACTTCGACAATCGCCACGACCAGATTGAGCGGGTCGTTGGCCCGCCCAAAGAGCTTGTTCATTCCCCTGCCGAAGCGAGCCAGATCCGCGTTGTAGTGGATGATTGCGATCAGCCCAAGGGTGACGAGAAAAACCGCCACCACGATCTGCAGGATCGTGACTAAATCAACGGACGCTCTTCTTCTTGCCATAGTCTATCTCCTCCTGTGTGTGGCCGCAGCCTTCTAACTCTGCTACCGCGTTACGCTCTTCCCAGCACCATGGCCAGCAGGGCCATGCGCAGGTAGACCCCGTTATGGGCCTGGCGGAAGTAGGCGGCGTTGGGTAGATCATCCACATCGGTGGTGATCTCGTCAACCCGGGGCAGGGGATGCATGATCACGACGCCCTTCTTTCCCTTCTCCACCAGATCCCGGTTCAGCACGTAGCTGCCCTTCAGACGTTCGTATTCCGCCGGATCGTCGAAACGCTCCCGTTGGATGCGGGTCATGTAGATGATGTCCGCCTGGAGGGCCTCCTTGATGTCGCCGGACTCCTTTACCGGGATTCCCATTTTTTTCATGTCCGCTGCAACGTGCTGCGGCATGGCCAGCTCTTTCGGTGCACAGTAGATGTAGGAGGGATTGAAGGGAGCCAGGGCGTAGGACAGGGAGTGCACGGTGCGGCCGTACTTCAGATCCCCGACCATGCCGACGGTCAGGTTCTCCAGGGTGCCCTTCTCCTTCTGGATCGTGTAGAGATCGAGCAGGGCCTGGGTGGGGTGCTGCCCCG
>JAGLQP010000682.1 GCA_023136785.1 Spirochaetales bacterium | reverse complement strand
GCGAAAACAACACGCTGCAACCCTGATCGAACTGGGCTGCGACGGTGTTCTGGCCAGCATCCCTTTCCAGGACGAGGCTCAGTACGAGCGGGACGCACGGGAGCTGGATGCCCTGAAACCGGGCTTCCTGATGCTCCAGGACTGGGACTTCCAGGGCTACGGTCTTCCGATCTCTCTGATCTCCAGACTGTTCGAGGAGGTGGAGAGCTTCCGCTGCCTCAAGGTGGAGGTGGTACCGGCCGGGGTGAAGTACTCCGAGGTGCTGGAAGCGACGGAGGGTAGACTGCACGTGTCGGGCGGCTGGGCGGTGATGCAGATCATCGAAGCCCTGGATCGGGGGGTCCATGCCTTCATGCCCACAGGGATGCACGAGCTGTACACCCGTATCTACAGCCTCTACCAGGCGGGGCAGCGGGAGGAGGCCCGGGTCCTGTTCGAGCAGCTGCTGCCGGTGCTGGCCTTTGCCAATCAACATCTCGATATCTCGGTTCACTTCTTCAAGCGACTTCTGTACAGGCAGGGTATCTACTCCACGCCCCGGGTACGCCAGCCGATCCTGCCCTTCGATGAGGTGCATGAGAGAGTAGCTGAGGAGCTGATCCGCCGGGCGATCGAGCTCTGCCGGCAGGTGCGGGAGCAGGGGTTGTAGAAAGGAGTTATAATGGAGGGGGACAGATCGAAACCGAACGTACTGTTTTTCATCATGCACGACATCGGACGGCGCTACGGCTGCTACGGAAACCGCGCCGTCATCAGCCCGAAC
The DNA here is from genome assembly GCA_023136785.1 of Spirochaetales bacterium. Lineage (GTDB taxonomy): Bacteria > Spirochaetota > Spirochaetia > SZUA-6 > DRHE01 > JAFGQJ01. Next base: position 490 of record JAGLQP010000682.1, on the reverse strand, counting down.
ATCGACGCCCTGGCTTCCGAATCGGTTCGCTTCGACAGCCATTTCTGCCAATGGCCGCTCTGCGGTCCCTCCCGGGCCAATGTCTTTAGCGGCTGTCGACCGCTGACCACGGGGCGTTACAACAATCAACCCTTCTTCCCCGGTTTTCGGAAACGGCGGGGATCGGATTTCCGCTCCCTCCCCGAGCTGTTTCGACTTCACGGTTACCGGAGCTTCGGCGCCGGGCTGGTCTACCACGACGTGGACGATCCACCCTCCTGGAGCGAGCCCTTCTGGATACCCGCTCTCCCGGCGGAGGAGCGGCGTTGGATCCGGATCGCTCAGGAGGCCTCCCCCAATCCCTGGTTCAACGATGATTCACTGCAGTTGATAGAGGAGCGTCTGAACCGTCTGCGAACAGGCGGCGTGAACGAGGAACAGCTGCAGCGTCCGGAAAACCTACGCAAGTTCCGGGGGCCCGCCGTGGAGGCGGGAGAGGCAACTGATGAAG
>JAGLQP010000681.1 GCA_023136785.1 Spirochaetales bacterium | reverse complement strand
TCCCACGGACTGGAGCGCAACGGCCTGCATCGGGAGAAAGGCTTCAGCCAGGGGTTGTTGGACTACCACACGCCAGTCCAAACCATTGACGGGCGCGCAGGCGACAAGCATTCCTGTTCCACCGTCTCGGCGGTATACGGACACGCTCCCCTCCGGAGAGAGCGGTTCATCCACGCAGGGGCGTGAGAGCTCATCGGCTTCGTTTATCACTCGAGTCTTGTCGGGATGAGCGATCAATATTCCGTCTTTCGAGATCAGAAGTGCTTCTCCGCGGCGACCGAAGGAGATGTCGTCCACCAGATCCCAGATATCCCGCAGGGCCAACTCGGCGATCAGGACCTGCCGCTGTTGCTGTTGTAAGCCGGGCACTCCTGCGGGCATGGCAATCGTCAGGTAGGGGAGACGTTCCGCCGTAAGACCGACCGGGGAGAGGTAGGTTTGACCTGAAAGAGCCAGGGACAGTTCCTCTGGTTGGAAGGATTTAACTTCTTTGCTGTCCAGGTGAGTCGATGCGATCACCTCTCCCGTTTCGGCGACCAGGTATATGCTCTGAAACCGCTTGAAGGTCATGGACAGGTTTTCCAGAAGGATGTCCTGAACCCAGGGATCTTTCAGAGCGGCCAGGACATCTGCCGCCGCTTTTACATCGCTGATCGAGTTCTCGATGTACAGGCTGATTTCGTTTGAAGCCCTACGGGCGATCTGCAGGTTCCGCTCCGAAATGTTGGAGCGAAGTGTTCTTCCGGACAGGGTAACCAACACCGCACCGGTGGCGATCACTGCCAGGGTAGAAACGACGGTGAGCGTCGCCAGGATCTTGGTGGCGATTCGGTGGACAAAAGGAATCCGCTGCAAAACCTACCCGCTCTTGTTTTGACGAAATTGGTAGTTGAGCTTCAAGTTTTCCCGCACCATATATTCTATAAACTCTTTCCGGCAGTTCAACCTGGAAATGTCGCCGTAGCGGAGGTACGATCCGAACTGGCAGCCCTCTCCGCACAGGGGAACGTACGGGCAATCCCGGCAGCGTTCCCAGAGTTCTTCGCCTGCCCCGCTTCCAGTTTCGCCGGTAAAGATCGTACCGGCCTCGAACTCGGAATGCCCTACCAAAGCAGAACACTTGAAGATCTTACCTTTTGGATCAATCGTGAATACCGCGCTATTGGCGGTCATGCCACAGGCATTGACCCCGACACCGGGATCCACGGGAAAGCCTCTTTCCAGAGCCAAGCGTCGGAGGTTCACCAGGTGCTCCGCCGT
>JAGLQP010000680.1 GCA_023136785.1 Spirochaetales bacterium | reverse complement strand
GGCAATCCCCCCGACTTCTATGATGAGGATCCAAAGGTGATCGAGGGGTCCATCGGCAAAGCCGGTCAGGCACTCGATCTGACTCCTTTCCTCAAAAATGTGAATGCCTACGACTCAAACAAGAAGGTCTTTGACACCTTCTCAAAAGGAACTTTCGATTCCATAACTTTTCGCGGCGAGATCAACACCCTGCCGCTCCAGCAGTACCTGACCGTGTTCTGGTACGACAAGACCTTGGCCAAGCAGTGGGGTTTCAGCAAGACTCCCGATACCTGGCCCCAATTCCTCGATACCTGTGCCAAGATCAAGAATGCGGGAATCGCCCCGATCGTGATGGACGGTGGGATTAATTTTTACAATATGTACTACTTCTCCCACCTCGCGGACCGCATCGAAGGTATGAACGCTCTGGAGGATGCAATCTACGACAAGTCAGGAAAGAGCTGGGACAAACCCGGATTTCTGCAGGCCCAGCGCAAGGTGAAAGAGCTGCGGGACAAGGGGTATTTTATCAAGGGTTTCGAAGGCTACCAGTTTCCCGCCGGTCAGATCGACTGGGTTCAAAGGCACGGCGCCTTCCTGCTGATCCACACCTATATGCCTATCGAGGTAGCCGATGCCAAACCCGACGATTTCGTCTTTGGTTCTTTCCCCTTCCCATCGGTACCGGGGGGCAAGGGCAGTCAGTACGATATCACCTCGATCGTCGGTGGTGTAGCGATTCTCAAGGCTACCAAAGATCCGGATCTGGCCTTCGACATGCTCAAACGGTTGGTTTCTCAGGAGACCCAAACCCGGTTCGCCCAAGAAGCCCTCAACGTACCCGCGATCATGGGACCGAAGCTGCCGGACATCTTCAAGGATCTGGAAGCGATCATGGCCAAACAAACCGGCACCTTCACGGACTACGCCGGAGGACCCGGGCAGTTCGAGCCTGAGTATGCCCAGACCATCATGTTCCCGCTCAATCAGGATGTCCTGTTCGGCAAACTTGCACCGGAGGATTTCATCAAGCAGGTTAAAGCGAAATCCATCGATTATTGGAAGAACCAGTAGTTCATTTTTTAGGATAATAGCTGGGCCCCCTCCCGGGGCCCAACCCTTGGGGGCCCGGCTTGCCGACAAATTTCATCCCAGCCCCGACGTGTGATCGAGAAGGGAAGACCAATGCAAAAGAGAAAACGGATCCTGATACTGCTCATCCCGGCCCTTGTCTTGTACCTCGGCCTGTTCATTTATCCCGCTGTCCAGGCTTTCTGG
>JAGLQP010000068.1 GCA_023136785.1 Spirochaetales bacterium | reverse complement strand
GGGATATCCTCTGCCCGGCTCTGGTCGCTGCGGGTCTGCAGGATTGTACGCCCGACTCCACTCTCTACATCTGGCAGAAGGTCCCTGAAGGGATGAGCTCACTGGAGTTCGCCACCCTGCTGCTCGATGAAAAGACAGCCATTGTCACCACACCGGGAAACTGGATTTCCGAACCCACCGCACGGGGCGAGAATGCCGGGGAAGGATATGTACGATTCGCCCTGGTACCTTCGATAGAGGATACTCGCCTGGCTGCCGAGAGAATCTCTACCTTGAGATTCTAGGCCCGCTGCTGTAAAGAGATATGGACAAGTTTTTCGACAGACTCGGGCGTCTACTCCGCTCCCTTCTGGAAGGCGACTCATCGACCGCCGGATACTACGACCCGAAGAACCCGGATATGCGGGCGGCAATAGAAGAACTGGATGAGTATCTAAAAGGTGGAGGGATTTCCGACGAACCGGAACCGGGGTTCTACAGACATCGGAAGGATTCCCAGGAGCGTCAGGCCCGCGCAGAGGGGGTGGATGAGGGTTTGAGGCGGGACTATGCAACCGTCGAGGTTGCCTTTGCAGCCCCTCTGAGCGAAGTGCGAAAATCGTACAAACGCCTGCTGCACAAGTACCATCCGGATCGTTTCAACCAGGAGGCGGACAAACAAGCCCTGGCTACCGAGGTAACTCAAAGCTTAAACGAGGCCTTCGCCCGTATAGAAGGACAGTACAAAAAACGCTAAGATGGCGCCGGGCCTTCCGGCCTTCCTTATGGGATGCCAAAAATAGAATAATTGTGATATACTAGAGAAAGGTATGATTTTTCCAGCCGTGATCGCTGCCGCTTTTGCTCTTGGGCTCAACCTCGTGGTGATCCCCACGATCCTCCGGTTGGCCCACAGGTTCAAATGGTACGATCTGCCCGACCACAGGAAGATCCATACCGGGTTGATCCCCAGACTCGGCGGTCCCGGCATGTACCTCTCGTTTCTTTGCGTCGCCCTCCTGACCCCAATTCTTGTCACTCTGATAACCGGCGGCACCGTTACCGTTGGATACACCCTGCGCTTTATCTCCCTGTTCCTGGGCGTCTCCCTGATCCAGGCAATCGGGCTGATCGATGATTTTCGCCCCATCAAAGCCCTGTTGAAGTTTTTCCTGCAGCTGCTTGCCGCTATCATCGTAACCGCAGGAGGATTTCTCATCCGTTCCGTTACCCTGCCCTATCTGGGAAGCTTGGGGCTAGGATTGTTCGCCTACCCCATAACCGTGCTGTGGCTCGTGGGAATCAGCAATGCCGTCAACCTGATCGACGGAATGGACGGTTTGGCCGGCGGGATCAGCGCCTTTGCCGCCCTTTCCATGGGCATCATCGCCCTGATCCAGGGATCCACCGTCACCTCGGTGCTCTGCTTCGCCCTGTTCGGGGCGATCCTTGGATTTCTTGTGTTCAACTTTCCGCCGGCGAAGATATTCATGGGAGACTCGGGCAGCCTGTTTCTGGGTTTCTGTCTGGCTGTTTTCCCCCTGGTCGGCGGCATATCCAAGGTTTCCGCTTTCGGAACTCTGCTGGTTCCGGTGACTCTTCTCACCATACCGATCCTGGACATCGGCACTTCCGTGATCCGGCGACTGCGCAACAAAGTATCGATCATTCACCCGGACAAGGAGCATATCCACCACAAGCTCCTCGATATGGGATTGAATCAGCGTCAGATCCTATGGGTCCTCTATGGATTCAGTCTCTACCTGAGCGTCGTGGCAATTACTTCTGTAATCCTGCCCCGAGAGGTCAATGTCTACCTGATTTTCGTCGTCTGGGTCGGAAGTCTTCTGGGTTATGGACTGCTGTACTACGTGAACACACGACAGCGGTCGGCAAGCACGGGGGAGGAGGTGGACAAAGGGGCTGAAGAGAGCTCAGCCAGGGGTTTCCCGAAAAGCGGGTAGCTGTACCCTCGCTTGAGGGCCGATACCCTCGACGATATTGGTCAGACGTTCCGCACTTTCCTTCAAGCGTTGAAAAGCCCGGACAATACTATCCGTGTTGTTCAGGTTTTCCAAACTGAGATTCATGATGGAATCGATCGAATTGTTCACCCGGTCCACGCTTCCGGCCGCGTTTTCAGCTTTCCGCACCACATCCCCTGTTGTCTCGGCAATATGTAGAATCCCCCGCTGTATCGATCCGATGGCCAGATTTGTCTCGTTACTACGCAGTGTAATCCGCCCGACTGCATCACGAATCGACTGAACCAGTTCGGAAATCTCATCAGCGGCCCGCGCGCTGCGATCGGCGAGTTTTTGCACCTCCGTGGCTACCACGCTGAACCCTCTGCCGAACTCTCCGGCCCGGGCTGCTTCAATGGAGGCGTTCAGCGCTAAAAGGTCCGTTTGATCGGCAATGTCTCCGATCAGGGCGGTAATCTCCTCGACCCGGGTGGTCTTCTCTTCGAGTAGGTTGATATCATCCGCCCACTTGACGACAGCTGCCGAGGAGCTCTGGATATCGCTTCCACTCTCCGTGGCCGCCTGGTGGTTGTTTCGCGCCTGGTCGCATACGGTCTGAATCGCCGAAACAATCTCGCTGAACCCGGTTGTGGCTTCCTCCAACAGATCCGCCTGCTGGTTTTCGGATTCGTAAATAGTGTTGGTGACCCCTTCCATTTCCACGCAGGCTTGGAGGATGCCAACGCCCTGGTCCTGGATCTGTACCAGGGCGATCTTCAGTGCGTTCAATTGAAGCAGCTGATTGATGATTTCACCCAGCTCATCGCTCCTGTTCTCCGGCAGAGCCGGTTCGCTCTGCACGGTGCCCCGCTGGATCGCTCGGCTGAAGGCAATAAGGGCTTTGTAATCGCCGGTCAGATTGGGAAGGTAGAAGAAGAAATAAACAACCACAACGCCGATTCCGACCAGCACGAGAACGGCGAACAGAATTGTCAATATGGTGATCAGACGCCCCCGGAACTGTTCGACCGCACGGTTGTAGGTATGCAGCTCCTCGATAAAGCCGAACCCGCTGGCGATATATTCCTGCAGCACCTCCGGGTCCTCTCCCCGGCTCTGTTCTATAGCCGGAAAAATCCCTGCCTGCTCCCCGATAACGCGGGTACGAATTGCATCGTACCGAAGGGACAGCTCTTCAGGAAGAAAAAATCTTCCCGGAGTTAGCTGTTCGCCCCCTACCAGATCCGTGAACTCCTGATGGAGGAACTGGAGCCTGACCAGGTTTTCCCGCGAAGGCGCCAAAACCTGCCCGGTGGCGTTTTGAATCAACCTAACAGCTGCAGCCTGAATATTCCCGACGGCCAGGTTTTGGGCGCTGCTGAGCTTATCCACGGTGATGTTAACAACAAAAGCAAAGACAATCAGGATGAGAATCAGGATCAGTATGCCGTATCCCCAGACGATACGGCTCAAAATGGATTTGCTCATAATCCGTACTCCTGTAGTTTTCTGTGCAGAGTCTTTCTCCCGATAGCGAGCACCTCCGCAGCCCTGGTTTTGTTTCCGTTTTGCCGGGCCAGGGTTGCGCGAATGACCTCCCTTTCTATAGTGGCAAGGGTCGAGCCTGTACTGATTCGTACGAACTCCTGGTCGGATTCTGTGTTGATGTGGGGTGGCAGATCATCCACCGTGATGATGTTGGACTTACTCATCACCACGGCGCTTTCGATGCAGTTGCGCAGCTCCCGTGCATTACCGGGCCAGGAGTAGTCGTAGAGGATCGTCCGGGCTTTGGGTTCAATAGCCTCGATGCTTTTGCCGTTTTCCTCGGAGAACTCTTTTACGAAGGCAGCCATGAGCAGAGGAATATCTTCCTTGTGCTCGCGAAGCGGTGGGATATGAATGTTCACCACGTTGAGACGGTAGTACAGATCTTCCCGGAACTCACCGTTCTCGATGGCCGATTTGAGCTCCCGATTGGTAGCGGCGATCACCCGCACATCCACCTCGATCGTCTCTTCGCCCCCGACGCGCTCGAAGGTTTTGTCCTCCAATACCCGCAACAGCTTGATCTGCACGTTTTGGCTGATCTCTCCGATTTCGTCGAGAAAGATCGTCCCCAGATGAGCGAGCTCGAAGCGCCCCCGTTTGCGGGCCACCGCGCCGGTGAAGGATCCCCGTTCATGGCCGAAAATTTCACTTTCCAGAAGCGTTTCGGTGAGGGCGGCGCAGTGCACCTTGATCAACGGCTTGTCTCTGCGGGGAGAGTTGTAGTGAAGGGCATCGGCGATCATTTCTTTACCCACGCCGCTGTCGCCGGTGATCAGGATCGTAGCCCGACTGGGAGCCACCTGCTGCACCACTTCGAAGATTTTCTTCATCGATTCGCTCTTGCCGATGATGTTGGAAAACTGATGCCGTTTCTGCAGCTCCTCCTGCATAGCTCGATGCTGAAGCATCAATTCCCTGGTCGACAGAGCGCGCTGGACCAGAAGGGACAGCCGATCCATGTTCACAGGTTTTGTAAGGTAATCGTAGGCGCCGTTCTTCATCGCTTGAACGGCATTCTCGATGGTCCCGTGCCCGGTGAGGATGATGACCGGCAGGTTCGGGGACATCGTCGTAGCCTTCTGCAATACTTCCTCCCCCGAGAGATTCGGCATCTTCAAGTCCGTTATCACCAGGTCCATATCGCCCCGGTTCAGGATCTGGACCGCCTCTTTGCCGTCACAGGCCAGGAGTACTTTATAGCCGTCCAGCTCGAGCACTTTTCCGAGACCTTCCCGGATGTTCTTCTCATCATCCACAACCAGGATGTTGTATGTCATTGCGCCTCCTCATTGTAGCCGATCAACCGCTTCTCCTTTTGAGGTACGGGGAAACTCAAGGTGATGCTCGTACCCTCCCCCACTTTCGAGTTGATTTCGATGTCTCCCATGTGTTCCTTTAGGATCTTATATACGAGGGTGAGTCCCAGACCGGATCCGAAATCCTTGGTGGTGAAGTAGGGCTCGAAAATCTTATCCATATGCTCATCTGAAATGCCGACCCCGGTGTCGCTTATCTTCAACAGCAACTCGTTGCCTTTCTGCACCGTCTGCACCCGCAGCCTCCCTCCGTCGGGCATAGCGGATATCGCGTTTTTCAATATATTGAGCACCGCCTGCTTCATGTAGCGCTCATCCATCAGGATCTGGGGACCGGTCTTTGTTAAGTCCGTGTCCACTGTAATCCCCGCCTCGGATAGCTCGAACTTCATGAAGTCCAGCAGCTCTCGAACCACCCGGTTCAATTCGTCATAACTCAGCTCGGCATTCATAGGTCGGACCGTGAAGAGGAAATCCATGACAATTCGGTTGAGCCGGTCCACCTCTTCCTTGATGATGAGGAGATTCTCCAATACTTTCTGCGTTTCAATCTGCTTCTTCCCGCTCATCTCCTTCTTCATCAGCTCGAGGTGGATTCCGATAGAGCCCAGAGGGTTCTTGATCTCGTGAGCCACTCCGGCGGTCAGGGTGGTAAGCGCGGCCAGGCTTTCTGCGCGCCGCAGGCGGGCTTCCTTGGCCCGCTTTTCTGTGACATCTTCTATGTGGATGACGTTGCCGGTGATCCAACCCTGGCGTACAAGAGGCATGATACTCAAGCTCAACGTACGGCTGTAGCCATCTCCGAGGGTGAACTCCTGATCCAGTATTCTATCCAAACCGTGGAGGTTTTCCTTCAAGAACTCCCTGATTTCTTTGTCTCCGATCGCCTGATTCAAGGGTTTCTCGATGAGATCGTCCGTGGAAAAAGGAAACATCCGCTCCGCGGATTTATTCACCATGAGGATATTGTCTTCCCGATCGGTCACGACGACTCCGTCGCTCATCGATTCCATGACCATTTCCAGAAGTTCGTTGTCCCCGGCAATGTCGGAAACGAGTTGACGGATCTGGGTTCGATCCATCTTCTCTATCTTTTCCAGTGCTCTCTGTAAAAACTTTCTCACCGGATCGTCCTCAAGGAATAGTACAGACTCTCGATGGTGAGGCTTGGTTGTTGATTGAAGGGGACCAAGGCCTGCTGATGCCGGCGGATCGACTCATTCCACCTCTTCAGCAAAAACGGGCTTAGGGCCTGTTCCCGAAGCAGCACCAGCAGCTGCCGTAGGATCTCCTCTAAAAGTGAGGAAACAAAAGCCCGCGCGGACTTTGGTTTCAAGTGCGCCTCGATCTCAGGAATTACATCCTCCTCCGAACCCAGAGCAGCCTCGATAAAGCGACGGGCCAGGGTTTCCAGCTGGGAAGGATTCACGTCCTTCCAGTACAGGAAGTACTCCCGCAGGTCAGAATAGTCTTCGCTTTGCTCGTGAAAAATGCGCTTGAGCACCTCCACCTGCTGCTGTTTGCCGCGCTCAACAAACAGATACGGGCGCAGCCGGGAACGCACCGTGGGAATGATGGCACTGCGGCGGGTGGTGATCAGGATAAGGCAGCTCCCCCCGGGAGGTTCCTCGAGAAGCTTGAGCAGGTAGTTGCTCGAAGCATCACGCATCTTGTCGGCACTCTCCAGAATCACGATCTTGGTTCCCGGAGTGGTTCCCGAGCCGGACCGGGACTCCGCAACCGTCCCCGCCAGGGCGGTCATATGCAGCCAGGAGGAAGTCCGTCTTAGTTGATTTATCGGAACGTTGTCCGAACTCAAAGCTTTGGACAGGGTCTGGCTCAAAGCGACGATCCGCTCCAAGCGTTGCTCCAGCCTTTCGTAGTTGATCGCATGTTCTCCCGAAGCTGCCGGTTCGAACGTATCGAGGTGTTCCTCGATTTCAACCAATACCGATTCAATTCGCCGGATCTTGGCTTCCTCCCCTTCCCACAGGATAGGATCAAAACGGCGGGTCAGCTTGCGCACGGCCCGCACGAACAGATATTGGGCCGAAAGTTGGCGGGTACGACGAAGAACATCCGCTGCCGCAGCTATTTCCTGGTCGAAGTAGCGCCAGCCGAGCAGTAGCGTATTGGGATGAATGAGCAGTCGTTGCTTGCGGCAGGCCGGGCAGGAACAGCTCCACTCGCCCTTCCGACCACAGGTCAGTACACGAGCCACCTCCAAGGCGGTGGAGAGCTTCCCTGAGAAGGAGGAACCGTAGAATACAACTGCCGAAGGGAAGGAACGGGTTTCCAGTTCCTGCTGCAAGGTCTGGACAATCGAAGTTTGACCGATGATATTCTCAAACATTTTCTACGAAAACTTGAGGACCGAAAATACGCTCCGGCGATGGAAGCACGGGGAAGAGCATACGAGCGAAAAAACTCGAACCGAGTATACTCTTCGGATCGAAAAAAGGCTGCCAGTTAATGATGAACAGCACCACACTAACAACGAGCAATCCCTCGGCGATGCCCAGAAAAAAGCCCAACGCGCTGTCGAGGCGGTCGAGATTGAGCCGCTCCACTACATTTTGCAGCAATCTTTGAACAAGTTTGACCAGGAGATAGGCCAGGAGGAACAGAATCAGGAAAGCGATCAGCTGATTCCACATCGACTGCCCGAACTGCGTACTCAAGCGAATCGACACGGGTTTGTAGAAGATGATCGCGATCCCGAAACCGAGGATCAGTGCAGCCATGGCGCCCACTTCGGTCACAAAACCCCGGAACGCTGCCCGGATCGCGGCGATAACGACCAGAAGTCCAAACACGATGTCGATAATTTCAAAACTCAAAGCGCGCCCACTCCTCACTACCGACCCACACGCTGTATCAACCGGGCTATCTCGAGTGCGGCATTCGGCCGGTCCAGGTCCGATGCCCGCTTCGCCATGCGTTCAAGCTTATCGGCATTACCCAGAAGATGCAACACAACTTCGATCAGGCCCTCCGCGGTGAGTCCCTCCTGCTCGAGAACGGTGGCGGCGCCGGCATCGGAAAAAAACCGAGCGTTTTCGATTTGGTCTCCTCTACTGATCCGGTGGGGCAAGGGGATCAAGACCGAGGGTTTCCCCAGGGCCGCCAACTCCCACAGAGTGTTGGCGCCGGAACGGCATACCACCAGATCCGCCGCCGCCAAAAGATGGGGCAACTCCTCGTGAAAATAGGCAGCGGGGAAATAGTTATTCCCGCGGCTCACCAAACCGTCCCGAAAGTGCTCGGAGCCGAGCTGGTGGACCACAAAGCAGGCAGTGCTCAAGCGATCCAGTGCCTGCAGCACGGTGCGATTGATAACAGCAGAACCCAGGCTGCCTCCAAGCACAAGAAGCAGCGCCGTGCCCGCCGGACAGCCCACCAGTTCTCTACCCTTGGCGGAGTCGCCGGCAAGAACCATTCTGCGTACCGGGTTGCCGGTGTGGACAACCTTTGCTCGAAATCGGTGATCGAAGTAGTCGCTCGAGGTCGGAAAGGATACAAGTATCCTGTCGGAAAAACGGGCATTGATCCGGGTAGCCAGTCCCGGCCGCAGATCCGACTCATGTGTCAGAGCAGGTATTCTCAGGCAGCGGGCGGCGGCAAGGGGAGGCACGGAGACGTAGCCCCCCTTCGAGAATACCACTTGGGGCTTCTCCCGTAGCAGGATCACCAGAGAAGCGATGAAACCAAACAAAATCTTGAAGACGTCAACGATATTTCGCAGGGAGAAATAGCGCCGCAGCTTGCCTGTCGGTATACCGTAGTAGCTCAAGCCCCGTCCCGCCAGAATCCGGCGCTCCAGCTCCGAACC
>JAGLQP010000679.1 GCA_023136785.1 Spirochaetales bacterium | reverse complement strand
CGAACGTCGAGGACAAAACAACGGGCCAGCTCTTCTTCGGTCAGATCGTGCCAATGAACGATCTTAACCAGCCCGGCTAGAACATTCTCCGCCACGATCCGGCCCTGCTTGTTGACCGGATCCTTGGCAGAGGAGAAGGGTGGAGCGTAGGCGTGCTCGATCTCCTGGAGGTCGTAGATCGTGCCCCCCTGTTTGAGAATCGTAGCGATCATATCCACCCGTTTGTCCACACCTTCGTAGCCGACGATTTGGGCCCCAAAGAGCTTGCCGTCTTTGGGGCTGAAGACGATTTTCAGGCTGGCGGGCTGGGCGTCTGGATAGTAGCCGGCGTGGGAGGCGGAATGGGTAATCGAGGAGATGAAGGGAATCCCTTCGGCGCGTAAAGCTTTTTCCGACATGCCCGTAGAGGCTACGGTCAAGTCGAATACCTTGGCGATGGCTGTGGCGATCGATCCACTGTAGCGCCGTTTGTTTCCCAGGACTATGTTGTCCGCCACGATCCGGCCCTGCTTGTTGGCCGGGCCGGCCAGATAGGTGATCATGGGCCTGCCCACGATCGGATTGGGGAACTCGATGGCGTCCCCAAGGGCGTAGACATCGGGATCCGAAGTCTGCAGGTGCTCGTTGACCGAGATCCCACCCCGTTCCCCGGTCTTCAATCCGGCCTCCCGGGCCAGGGAGCTCTCCGGCCGCACCCCGATTCCCAGCACGACCAGATCGACCCGCAACTCCTTACCGCTGGAGAGCCGGGCGATCAGGCGGCCGGGCCCCGATTCGAAGGCGGAGACGGCCTCGTTCAGGTAGAACTCGACCTTCTTGGATTTCAGGTGCTGGTGCACCTCCGCGGCCATTTCGTAGTCCAGGGGGGTCATGACCTGCTCGGCCATCTCCACGATCGTGACAAAGATGCCGCGGTGATGAAGGTTTTCCGCCATCTCCAATCCGATGAAGCCGGCTCCGACAATAAGAGCCCGCCGCACGTTTTTGCCTTCGATATACTCCTTGATCCTGTCCGCATCCGGGACGTTGCGCACGGTGAAGATACCCTCCAAATCGATTCCCGGGATCGGTGGTTTGACAGGCTCGGCGCCGGGGGAGAGGACCAGCTTGTCGTAGCTCTCCCGGTAGGTTTTCCCGGAATTCAAGTTTGTCACAGCCACTCGTTTTTTTTTGATATCGAGACGAGTGACTTCCGAGCGGATCCGAACGTCGATCTTGAAGCGGGCGGAAAAGCCCTCCGGAGTCTGGACGAACAATTGTTC
>JAGLQP010000678.1 GCA_023136785.1 Spirochaetales bacterium | reverse complement strand
GGTAAATATGTTGATTGGCCTAGATGTCAAACAGGGTTGCGGGACAGCCTAATTCAACAATACCGTCAGGATCAATGTGAGGACGGTAATTTTTTTAAAAAAATACGTTTTTTGCAACAGACCCGTCTGTGACTTGTCGACTAACCATCGGGTTTGCCCGCATCTCACCCATATCAGGCCAGCCAGCGGTCCAGATTCTCCCGGACGAAACCGTGATCGATCAGGTGGGGATAACGGGCGATCACCGCGTCGATCTTCTCGGCCTGGCCGGGAGACAGCCCTTCCCCTTCGCCGAGAGGATGCACTCCGGCGACCAGAGCGCTGCGCTTGAGAACGTAAAGGATGCCGGAGATGCAGCCTTGAAATGAGTGCTCCGGATCGAACACCGCTTCGTTGGACTCGGTAACCTGCGCCGCCAGGGTGAGCAGCTCGGGGGCAACCACACCGCTTCGCTTGGCTGAACGAACCTGTTCGAGCTGCTCCACGGCCCGTTTTGTCCAATAAGCCCAGTGTCCGAGCAATCCTCCAACGATCTCCAGAGCGACTGTCCCGTGCTCCAGGGCAACCTCGTATTGAGTGAGAAGATCGACCAGGATCGAATCATCGTTTCCAGTGTACAGGGCCACCTCCCCCGCCCTGCCGGCGGAGGCCACAGCCCGTATCACAGCCAGTGTGTAGTAGCGATTGAAGGGCGCCATCTTAATGGCCGTCAGATTGGGGATCTCGGCAAATCGACGCCAGAACTCTTCGGAAAGAATTCTACCCCCGACGGCGGGCTGGAGATAGAAGCCCATGATCGGCAGTACCTTGGCCACCTGGCGGGCATGGTCTACGAGCTGCGTGTCGGAATATCCCTTCAGGGCGCCCAGACCGAGCAAACCCACATGGTAGCCCAGGTCGCGGGCCAGCTGCGCTTCCCGGACGGCCTGGTCGGTCTTGCCGATGATCCCGGCGATCATCACAGGATGATCCGAAGCAGCGACGAGGGGTTTCCAGGTACGAACCGTCTCCATGGCCAGTTCGAGCACCGGTCGATACAATCCCACTTTGAGATCGTGTATGGCGAACTCCGTGGTGTGCACACCGACCGCCAGGCCTCCCGCCCCGCAGTCGAGGTAGTATCTTGAAAGTGCACGCTGATGGGACTCATCCAGACTTCCATCTTCGTTCAATGCCAAGGGGTGGGCTGGAATCACCAGTCCCGCCCGCAGTGTCTCCGCTACCTCATTGGGAGGCGGCGGAAAATCATGTGAGCTGATCAC
>JAGLQP010000677.1 GCA_023136785.1 Spirochaetales bacterium | reverse complement strand
AGTACAATCTCTATACCAAAGACATGCGAAATCGTCTGGCCGTTTCTCTCTCGGAAGTGAAGAACCGGCTCGACGAACACGGGTCATCTTGAGATCTATCGAGGCAACTTGTAGTGTTGACACTGCCCAGGAGCTTTCGATACCATTTCAACTCAAAGAGGAATACAGATGAGGGATGTACGAATCAATCAGGTTGACGAGAACGAAATAGATACGGTATTGGCGGAGGACATCGATTTTTCCGGGGTGCTCACCTTCAAGAAGCCCTTGATGATCAAGGGTAACTTCAAGGGGGAGATCAAGGCCTCCTCGGATCTGTACATCGGGGAAAAGGCCTTCGTAAAGGCGAAAATCGAGGCCGACTGTGTGTCCGCAAAAGGACGGATCGAAGGTGATGTTGTTGCCCGCTCTCGGGTGGAGTTTTTTTCTACCGCCTCGGTGCAGGGGGATCTCAGCACCCCCGACCTGATCATGGAGAGTGGTTGCAAGTACAATGGTAAATGTTCGATGAACGAGAACGAGGGTAAAAATGAGAATTAGCGTCCTCATCGTTTTGGCGCTTCTACTGGTCAGCCCAATCTCGGTCACGGCCCAGGACAAACTCGATGCGGTCGAGTTGTACAGAACCGGAGACTACGAGGGAGCGATCGAGGTATGTCGTAAAGAGCTCGAGGAGATGCCGAACCGCATGGATGCTCACGCCGTGTTGGGATGGAGCTTGATGAAACTGAGACGCTACCAGGAAGCCCTGGAGGCCAGCCAGGAAGCGTTCCAGATCTCCCGTTATGATCCGCGCGTCATCGAAACCGCCGGGGAGGCGCTGTTCTATCTGGGGAGGCAAGTCGAGGCCTTGAGGTACTTTGAGGAGTATGCCGCGATCTCTCCGACCGGGGGAAGAATCGATTCGGTGTACTACTTCATGGGCGAGATATTCATCCAGCGGGGCAGGTATAACAACGCCGATATTGCTCTGTCCACGGCTCTGTACCACTCTCCGAATGTGGCGGATTGGTGGGCCCGTTTGGGATATGCCAGGGAGAAAGGCGAAGATTTTCAGTGGTCCCTGGAGGCCTACAACAGGGCCCTGGCCTTGAATCCGAATCTTGTAGACGCGGTCAGGGGAAGATCCCGGGTGGAGCAGCAGCTTTGATCGAGGGATGAGAGCCTCGCTGTACACCTTCGGGTGCAAACTGAATCAATTTGAAACCGAAGCCCTGGCTTCTGAGTTCAGAGGTCAGGGCTTTTCTCTCGTTTCTCCGGATGAAGC
>JAGLQP010000676.1 GCA_023136785.1 Spirochaetales bacterium | reverse complement strand
ACTTCTTCTGCAGCTCCTGGGTTTTTTTGAAGAGGGACATGTCGAACTCTTTCTCTTCGACCAACGGTCCCTCTTTGGATCGCAGCAGGATCTCGTGAAAGGAGGTCATCAACCCGATACTCCCTCCATCGCCTCAGGCTCCGTCGGGGGAAGGCCGGTCAGACGCTTGGCCGTCACCACAGCCTCGACCGCATCCTTGCCGTACCCGTCGGCCCGGATCTCTTCGGCCCACCCGCCGGTTACCGGTCCGCCGCCGACGAGCACCTTGTAGTTGCCCCGCTCCTCCATAGCTTCCAGGATCTGGATGACCTCGCGCTGAAAAGGCATGGTCGTGGTGAGAAGGGAGGACAGGGCGATGACATCCGCTGATCGAGCTTTGGCCTGGCGTACAAACTCCTCGCAGGGAACATCCACGCCGAGATCCACGGTCTTGAAGCTGTTGGCTTTGAGGAGCATGGCCACGATATCCTTGCCGATGCTGTGCACGTCGCTCTGTACCGTACCGATGACGATGGTCTTCACGCCCATCTGCTCGATCGCTCCCTCCTCGAGAGTGGATTCCAGAAGCTCCGAAACCCTGGCCATGACATCTCCGGCCATCACCAGGTGGGGAAGAAAGATTTCTCCGCTTTCGAATTTGTCACCCAGCTCCCGAGCCGCTTCGGCTATGGTCTGGTTCATGACCTGGAGGGGATCGATCTTGGCCTCGATGATCTTCTGGGTTATTTTCTCGGCTCGATCCTCGGCGTACTCCAAAATCACCTTTTTCAAATCCGCCAGCAGCTGTTGCTCTTGTTTCATCGGTATTGGTGCAGTCTTCCTTTCATTCGTGCTCTGAGGTGAAACGTTCCAAACCTTCGAGGGTCGGCATGCCTTCCCTGGCTCCGAAAACCAGGCAGTTCAGGGCGGCGCAGCGGGTGCCGATCTCCAGGGCCTGTGCAAAGCTCCGGCCGGCGGCCAGGGCGTAGAGCAGGCCGCCGTGAAAGGCATCCCCGGCTCCCACAGGATCCACGATCTCTACCGGAATCGCCGGCAGATGGTCGACCCTCTTGCCGGAGTCAGAGAAGTAGCAGCCCTCCGCTCCAGCGGTTACTACCGTTTTTGCAGCGAAGGCGCGGCTCAGTACCCGTACCAGCTCCTGCGCCGTAGCCGCGGAATACACTGAGCCGAGGGCCTGCCGGTTGGCCATGATCAGATCCTGAAGGTCGAAGATCTCCTCGACGAGAGTCTTTTCCGCCCCGCACTGTCGTACCGGATCCAGGTCGACATCCACGGCCAGA
>JAGLQP010000675.1 GCA_023136785.1 Spirochaetales bacterium | reverse complement strand
TCACTATTCTGGGTGTTACGTTCCGGAATTGAACCCGACCAAGTTCGCCCACCAGGTAGATGTGAGGGAAGCCATTCTCGAGAGCGTGACCTGGTTAAGGGAAACACATTCTTGAGATGATTGCTGATGCTCAGCCTTCAGCAGTTCCAACAGCCTTCTTGACATTCGGGGTTGCCTCAGCTTATAGTCATATTTGCAAACGTTTACATTCTATCGGCCAACGAGAGATAAAGACAAAGGCAAGGATGATAAAAATCAAGAGCACCACGGAGGTGACTATCAAGGACATCGCTCGGAAAGCCAATGTTTCCTATGCCACGGTATCTCGAGCCCTGAACAATAAGAGAGGAGTTCGCGAGGCAACTCGTGCGAAAATCCTCGAGCTGTCTGCGGAGATGTTCTATACACCGAACGCTATCGCCCGTGGTCTGGTTAAGAAACAAACCCTGACACTGGGCTTGATCATTCCCGATATCACCAATCCTTTCTATCCGGAAGTCGCTCGGGGTATAGAAGACGGGGCGACCGAGGGGGGATTCAGTATTTTTCTCTGCAATACCAACTGGGAACGGGAAAAGGAGGTGCACTACCTCAGGTTGCTTGCCGAGAAGCGGGTAGACGGAATCATCCTGGCCCCGATCGACAACGAGGTCGAGGCTGTCGAGTCCAGTCTGGCCGGCAAGATCCCCGTGGTGTACGTTAGCAACGCTCCCCACAGAACACAGCATAGCTTCGTTGTGATCGACAATGTATTGGGCGGATTCCTCGCTACCGAGCACCTGATACAGGCCGGCCACAGGACGATCGGCTTTGTCGGTTCGACGGAGGATTCCCTGACCATTGCAGGGCGCCTTAAAGGGTATCACCGGGCGTTGAAGAAGCACGGTCTTCCGGTTGAAAAGAAGTACACTCAGCTGGGAGAGTTCAAACAGGAAACCGGGTACAGGATCGTACGGCGGATGATAGCTGAAAGAGATTATCCAAGGGCCATTTTCGCGGAAAACGACCTGTTGGCTCTTGGAATCCTGCAGGGGGTAAAGGCGAGCGGCTTGTCCGTTCCCGGAGATGTCGCCGTTGTCGGTTTTGACGACATCCCCTTCGCCGGTTTTCCGGAGGTGCAGCTCACTACGATCAACCAGCCGAAGTACGAGATGGGCAGAAGAGCCGTAGAGACCCTGCTGGAGCAGATCGGGGGATCCGCCGGCGCGCAGTCGGTGCAGATACGACAGATCTATCTCAAACCCAAACTCGTTGTGAGAAAAAGCAGTGTATAGTGGATTTT
>JAGLQP010000674.1 GCA_023136785.1 Spirochaetales bacterium | reverse complement strand
TGCCAGGGTCCGCAGCGCCTTTCTACCCAGGATCGAGCTGAGGGTTCGCTTTCCCACTGCACGATCCGCTTCTGCATCGGGTACATTCCCTATATAGAGAATGGCATCCACCCAGAGCCCCGCCACGATCCCCGCCAGCACCGCGGTCCAAGTGATTCGGCCGGTGAACAGGAAGAAGGTACCGATCACCGGAAAGGGACCGCTGCCGAGAAAGCAGATCAGATCGCCCCAGCCCCGGTAGCCGAATTTCACCGGAGGGGCGGTATAGAAGTAGCCCATCAGGATGCCCACCAGACCAACGGGAAGGATGCGCCAGTCCACCCGGAGGACCAGGTACAGACCGATGGCGGCGGTGATGGACAGGCTGACCAAGGCGGAAACCAGGATGGTTCGGGGCGAGAAGAAGTACAAAGCGTAGCCGTCCACGGATCCGCTTTCCGCGAGCGGATTGTCGTACAGGACCTCCGCTCCCTTCTTGTAGATCCGTCCCTCGTCCAGCTTGTCCACACCGGATTTGTAGTCGAAGTAGTCGTTGGTGAAGTTGGTGCCGATATTGGTAAACATCATTCCCAGCAGGATCAGCACCAACAATCCCCAGTTGAAGGGATAGCCTGCCCACCAGGCCACAACCGCTCCGAGACAGCAGGGAAGCAGCACCGTGATCGTATACAGAGCCCGGGATGCTTGAATCCAAAGCGCAACCGATTTAAAAAACCTACGTGACATTCTTTCTTCTCCTAATTGCAAAGGACCATAGCACGTTTGAAAGAAAGAAGGAATATTACGAAGGACATCGCAATCTTCCTATCAGTTGCTATCGATGATTGCGATATGATAGGATGCCCCGCATGGAACTGGCATCGTTGAAACACAACTGGTTTTTATTGGGAATCTTGGCGGCCCTGCTGTTGGGTTTTTTCCTGCCCGGTATAGAACTTGTTCTGAACCCAGGCGGGATCGCCCGCACGGTGCTGATCGTGGCTCTGTTTCTGATCTCCGGATTCACCCTCCCCTCGGAGGCGATCACCAGCGGACTAAAAGATTATCGATTGCACGTATACATTCAGACGTTTGTTTTTCTGTTCATCCCTGCGTTTATCTTGCTCACTACCCTGCCCTTCCGCTCCATCTGGGAACAGCAGCTGTACACCGGTATCTTCGCCCTGGCGGTCTTGCCCACGACGATCTCCAGCTGCATCGTGTTCACTCAAGTGTCGGGCGGCAACGTCATGGCCACGATGTTCAACGCCGCATTGGCCAACATCCTCGGCGTGGTTATCTC
>JAGLQP010000673.1 GCA_023136785.1 Spirochaetales bacterium | reverse complement strand
TCTTCCCGGGGGAGTCTGCGGGCAAACTCGATTGCTTCCTCGTTTTCTACCTGTTCCACCCGATCGATCATGCTGAGATCGAGGTTGTCGGGGATGAAACCGGCGCCTATTCCCTGGATCTTGTGGGGTCCGGGTTTGATCTCCTCTCCCGCCAGGGTCTGTCCGATCACCGGGCTGCCCGCGGGTTCCACAGCCACAGTGGTGATCTTTTTCCCCATCTTGTTCTTGAAGAACCGGGAAATCCCCGTGATGGTACCACCTGTACCAACACCCGCAACCAATACATCGATGTTTCCGTCCGTGTCCTCCCAGATCTCCGGACCGGTGGTGGTTTCGTGGATGGATGGGTTGGCGGGATTCTTGAATTGCTGAAGAAGCACATATTTGTCCGGATCGCCGGCCACGATCTCTTCCGCCTTGGCCAGGGCCGCCTTCATTCCTTTGGATCCCTCGGTCAGATGAAGCTCAGCCCTGAAGGCCTTGAGAAGTTTGCGCCGTTCGACGGACATGGTGTCCGGCATGGTGAGGATCAGCCCGTATCCGCGGGCTGCGGCTGTAAAG
Source organism: Spirochaetales bacterium (assembly GCA_023136785.1). GTDB lineage: Bacteria > Spirochaetota > Spirochaetia > SZUA-6 > DRHE01 > JAFGQJ01. The sequence continues at coordinate 730 of JAGLQP010000673.1, read as the reverse complement.
GCCAGGGCGATCCCCGTATTGCCGCTGGTAGGTTCCACGATCACCTTGCCCGGCTTGAGCACTCCCCGTTTCTCCGCGTCCCAGACCATCGAAGCTCCGATGCGGCATTTCACCGAGTAGGCGGGATTCCTGCCCTCGATCTTTGCCAGGATTAGGGCTTTGCCCTGCGGCAGTCTGTTCAGTCTGACCAGGGGGGTTCTACCGATGGAGTAGGAATTGTCATCGTAATAGTTCGCCATGATTTGCCTCCGGTATTTACGTTTATAGTACTACGGTGGAGTGAAAGAAGCAAACCTGATTAATTTAATCAGGTATTTTTTGCAGTACGGCGGTTGCAGCGAGATCGACCGAGATTAATAACGGGTCAAGATTGATCTTTTTCAAATTATGGGGATAGAATCCGACGGAAATTCAGCGGCTTATGACCGCACTCTACTGGATCGATACTGTTGCCCTGTTTGCCGCCACGGGGGCTTTCTGGGCCGTTTCGTCCCTGCTGCTACGGCTGCCTCTTCCCATACTTTCGATAACCAACACCATCAGTGTTTCTCTGATCGGATACGGGGTGATTTCCCGTCAGTTGTTCAATCCGTTGCGGGAACGGGAAGCTCGACTGCTGGTGATCAACCGGATCGCCGCCGCCGTTGGTATCTGAGGGCCGGGTTATCGGGATGCTGTCGGTCCAATCCGAAGATCTTAGGCCGGACGACCCAGGAACAGTTGCTGCAGG
>JAGLQP010000672.1 GCA_023136785.1 Spirochaetales bacterium | reverse complement strand
AGCGGGAGAGCTGACAACATAGCCGCCGGCTGAGGGCATAGAATAGACGAAGCTTTTCACGCGGTCTGTGAAGAGCGATACGCCTCTGTTTCTCTACCCGCCCGCCTGTAGATCACAAGAATTGCACCGCAAACGACGGTCAGTATCAGTATGGAGATTGCTATCACTGTAAAGCTGTAGCGAAAGCCGTAGCGATCGCTCAACCAGCCGATTACCGGGGTGAAAACTCCGCCGCCCAGGGAGCTTCCTAAAAAGTACACCCCGAGCAGGGTCGAACGCTGCTTGACCGGAGCCTGGGAGTAGAGGAAGGACTCGGAAACGGGCATGCGAATAAAAACGAACAGACCGATCAGAATGAACAGAATGTACAGACCTGCACCCATTGGGATTCTGGGCAGGAAGAAGATCGTGGGTACCACCATGGCACAAGCCGCGAAGAGCATGGGCAGCTTTCCCACTCTGTCGGAGATATGTCCTGCCAGGGGTGCTGCCCAGAACCCGCCGGAGAAGATAATCGCCTGCAGGCCGGCGGCTGTCTCTTCCCGTATTCCGAACGAATCGACGAGCAACAGCGGGATGAAGCCGATCGCGGATCCGACCAGCGCTCCGCTCAAGGTGGAAAGTATCAGAAAGGAAAACAGCCAGATCCAGAAGCGGGAGCTACGTTTCTGCTCTTCCCCTGTCTGTTTCTCCGCTTTGGAGATTCCTCGCTTTACGGTGGCTCTCTGCAGAAGGAAAACGAGGGCCAGGCCAAGCAGGAGGGTCGGAATGCTCAAAGCAATATAGGTGCCCCGCCATCCCAGCGCAACGGCGATTCCACCGGCCAACAGGGGTGCCAGAAAGTAGCTTGCGCTGCCCCCGATGACATGTACGCCGAGTGCGCTGCCTCGTTGTTCCGGCTTGGCCACCCTGGAGATCAGGATGCTCGCTGCCGGGTGATACCCACTTCCAGATAGACCGATCAGGGCGTTTGCGGCCACGAGCAGTGGGAAGGTCGGTGCCAACCCGAACAGCACCCCTGCCACGGCCACACCGGCGATTCCGATGAAGATCATTACCGCTGCGCCGATCCGGTCGCTCAGCCAGCCGGCGGGTAGATGGCCCAAACCGTAGGGTACAGTGAAGGCGGAAAGAAGCAATCCCGACTGGGTGTAGCTCAAGGCGAAGTTGGAGCGGATCATCGGCAACAGGGGCGCGGCGATCGCGGTGATCACATGATGAGTGAAGTGGGCCAGCACGAAGAGGGGTAGGAGGGAGCCGAAGAAGGTGTGGAGATATGTGCGCAGGTTCTGTTTC
>JAGLQP010000671.1 GCA_023136785.1 Spirochaetales bacterium | reverse complement strand
AACCGGGAGAGGGGGGACAGCTCCCTGGACACAAGGTAAACGAAATCATCGCCAAGGTGCGCCACTCCACCCCCGGGGTGATGCTGATCTCTCCCCCGCCCCATCACGACATCTATTCGATCGAGGATCTGGCCCAGCTTATTTTCGACCTGAAACACGCAAATCCGAAGGCCAGGGTCTCGGTCAAACTGGTCTCCGAAGTGGGCGTCGGCACCGTGGCCGCCGGCGTGGCCAAAGGAAGGGCGGATACGGTGCTGATCTCCGGCGGCGACGGCGGCACCGGCGCTTCCCCCATCTCCTCAATCATGCACACCGGATCACCCTGGGAGATCGGTCTGGCGGAAACTCAAGCGGTTCTGGTCCGGAGCAACCTGCGGGACCAGATCCGGATTCAGACCGACGGCCAGATCAAAACCGGTCGGGACGTGGTTATCGCGGCACTGCTGGGCGCCGAAGAGTTCGGCTTCGGCACCACCAACCTGGTTACATTGGGTTGCGTAATGATGCGCAAGTGCCATCTCAACACCTGCCCCGTGGGAGTGGCTACCCAGGACCCGAGCTTGAGAAAACGCTTCCGGGGTAAGCCTGAGCACGTGGTCAACTTCATGCGCTTCCTGGCGCAGGAGGTGCGGGAGTATATGGCCGAGCTGGGATTTCGACGCTTCGAAGACATGATCGGCCGAGTCGAGCGCCTCGAAGTGGCTGCGGCAACGGCCCACTACAAGGCCCGTGGACTGGATTTCTCCAGGGTGCTCAATGTCCCGAAGGTTCCCAAGGGCGGCTCTCTGCGCTGTCTGCACCCGCCTGCGGAGTTCGAGCCCTCTCTGGACGAGGGCCTGATCGCCAAGGCCGCTCCGGCACTGGAGCAGAAAAAGTGCGTTCAAATGGAGATGCCCATCCGCAACTGCAATCGCGCCGTCGGCGCCACCCTGAGTGCCGAGGTCTCCAAGCGCTATGGTGCCAAAGGACTGGGTCAGGACACGATCCAGGTGAAATTCAGCGGTTCCGCCGGACAGAGTTTCGGGGCCTTTCTGGCCCCAGGGATCACCTTCGAGCTGGAGGGGGATGCCAACGACTATCTGGGCAAGGGTCTGTCCGGTGGAAGGATCATCATCTATCCGCCGAACGGATCCACCTTCATACCCGAACGCAACATCATCACCGGCAACGTCAACCTCTTCGGAGCCACCTCCGGGGAGGTGTTTATCAACGGCATGGCCGGAGAACGCTTCGCCGTGAGGAACAGCGGAGCCCTCGCCGTGGTCGAAGGAGTCGGGGACCACGGCTGCGAGTACATGAC
>JAGLQP010000670.1 GCA_023136785.1 Spirochaetales bacterium | reverse complement strand
GGCCAACGACCCGATCTTCACAGAGGGGGATATCTCGATCATCCTGCTCACCGAAAACCTGGTCGATCTGAACACCAAGCTGATTCGCTCGCCCAGCACCATCAAGGTCAACATCCCTCTTCCCGATGAAACGGTGCGTCAGCGCTTCCTCGTGTTCCTCGAACGGCAGGACAAGCTCCTGCTGGAACGGCGCCTCTCCCCCGAAAAGGTGGCCCAGATCTGCGGCGGCTTGAACCTGGTCAACATCTACCAGCTGGCTGCGGAGAGCTACCAGGAGGACAAGGAGATCACTCTGGAGTATCTGCGCAAGAAGAAGAAGGAGATGATCGAGACCGAGGCCAGTGGTCTGCTTGAGTTCATCGAGACGGAGTTCGACCTGTCCATGGTGTCCGGGCACGACTACGTGAAGAAGCGCTTCAAGAGCGCCGCCAAGGCGATCAAGATGGCCCGCCTGGACATCCTGCCCATGGGGTATCTGGTTGCCGGAGCTGTAGGTACGGGCAAGAGCTTCATGGTCACCGCCTTCGCCGGTGAGATCGGCATCCCCATCGTCAAATTCCGCAACTTCCGCTCCAAATGGCAGGGGGTTACAGAGGCAAATCTGGAGAAGGTGCTCAACATCCTGACCGCCATGGCTCCTGTAGGGGTGATGATCGACGAAGCCGACGCCTTCCTAGGCGACAGGAATCAGGAGGGGGATTCGGGAACCTCGAACCGCATCTTCGCCCAGATCGCCTCGTTCATGGGAAACACGGAGTATCGGGGCAAGATCATCTGGTTTCTCATCACCTGCCGCCCTGACCTTTTGCCTATCGACCTCAAACGTCAGGGCAGGGCGGAGGAGCACCTGGCCTTGTTCTACCCGGAAACGATCGAGGAGAAGGAAGCCCTGTTCCAGACCCTGATCCGCAAGCTGAAGCTTAAAGTCCAGAAGGTCAACATCAACGATCTGCTCCGCAGGTACAAGTTCGACTTCTCCGGCGCGGATCTGGAGAGCATCCTGATTCGGGCCAAGCTGCTGGCGGCGATGAACAATCACGTGATCATCACCGCCGCTGACCTGGAGGAGACGATCCGGGATTTCAACCCGCCGAGCTACCCCCACGAGATCGAGCTTCAAAACCTGGTGGCTGTTCTGGAGTGTACCAGCCGGGAGATGCTTCCCAAGCGCTTCCAGAATCTCGATCGCAGTACTCTGGTCTCGGACATCAAGCAGCTCAAGATCCTCCTCGGCGAACGGGATTGATCTTCGGGAGTACTTAATGGTTGAAAAAAAATCGTTGACCCTGTACTGGAGCAAGA
>JAGLQP010000067.1 GCA_023136785.1 Spirochaetales bacterium | reverse complement strand
CGGTGCGGGGAGCATTCGCTACCGTGGAAATCCGAAGATTCAAAGTCGAATGACCGGACTGGGAACTCTGGCAACGATGGATTAGCAGATCGTGTGGGGGACGGTGCATCCGCCTCGATTAATTCTGATTTGAATAGTAAGATTTACTTCCCGTGACCTCGTCAAATTCCTGAAGTGATCAAGGGGGAAGAGATGGCTCGTCTTGATGGGAAGAATGTCGTTGTGGCCGGAGGTACCGGCCGGATCGGGGAAGGTTTGGTCCGCTCGTTTCTTTTGGAAGGGGCACAAGTCATTGTACCGGTCCGCAGCGTATCGAAGGAACAGAGGTTACGCTCTTACCTTGGAGATGTCGATTCGGCTAGGCTGGACTGTTATCTGACACAGGTCGGTGAAGAGGGTTCGATCCGGGAGTTTCGGAAACGGGTGCTGGAGGACTTTCAGAGGGTCGACCTGGCCGTAGCCTGTCTGGGGTGCTGGTACTACGGTTACCCCCTGCATCGCATGCCGTTCCGAGACTGGCAAACGATCCTTCACGATAACCTGGATACCCACTTTCTGTTCATGCAGAACTTTCTCTCTAAGCTGCACGATCAAAACGACGGCATGTTCGTGATGATCAACGGCAGCCCATCGGAAATGATCATTCCGGAAGAAGGAGCCACTTCGATCGTAGCCGCTGCTCAGGCCATGATGAGCCGGGTGCTGGCCGAAGAGGCCAAGGCGGTGCAGGTCCGCATTCATTCGCTAACGGTGTTCAATCCCGTTCGAACTCGGGATCGGGGTCGGGAAGTGATGCCTGACTGGGTCTCGGCAGAAGATCTGGGGAACTACATAATCAAACTCTACACCGGTACGGCTCCCAAACTCGAGCAAACGATACACAAGATCTACACGGTCGACGACATCTAACGAGCGCTCAATAGGTCCGCAGCCGCTTCAGGTTTTGAGCTTCGGTGAGCTTTTTGTAATAGGGATCGAGGGGGTAGCAGCCCGAGATCAGGCCGTTTCTCGCCCCCGGTGCTGCAGTCCGAAAATGTTCTGCACAAATTCTTTAGGCGAAGCGGTCGTCCGGCGAGGGTGTCCGCCGGAAGCTCCGGGTAGGACAACACCTCCCGTCCGATCCCGACACAGCTTATCCAGTTCTCCCGGACCACTGCTTGAGCGACCAGAGGCAGAAACTGTTGAAGGTACGAATAACCGCTTCCGATGTGCACCTGCCGGGGAAAGTGCTCATGGATCTTTCGAGCCGTGTGAATCTGTCTGGCCACGTCTGCCAACGGGTCCTCTGGAGGCCAATATCCGTCTGAGGGAGGATAGTAGGCCGGGCGTAAGATGTGGGGGCAGTAGTACGGACTACCGCAGGAGATGTTGATCAGTTGGATTTCAAGCCGATCCAGCATGTCAACCAAGGCAAGAGGCTCCTGCAGATCGATCTGCAGAGGATCGTCGCGGTCAACACCGAACCCGTATTCGTAGGGCAGGCAGGAAGCGAAATCCTCGGGAGTCCCAATCCCTCCCTCGCCGGGGTGAAAGGGTACGGTGTCGAAGGCGCTGAAGCGCACGGCGATTTGCAAGCCCGGCACCTCCCCCCGGATCCCTTGTATGATTTCTCTCAAGAATCGGGTTCGGTTCTCCAAGCTGCCGCCGTACCGGCCCGGGCGGGTGTGTGCGCTCAAGAGCTCGTGCCCGAGGTATCCGTGGCAGTGCTTGATATCTACGAACTCGAAGCCTATCTCCGCCGCCAGGCCGGCCGCTTTCACAAAACTGGCAATGATCTGATCGATCTCCTCATCCTGCAGGACTGTCGAATCGTCGCTCGGGTCGATGCCGACGCGGCGGTCGAGCAGCGGATGATGGTACAGGATGCGGGGCTTGGGTTTTCCGCCCGGATCGGGCTTGGAAAAACGGCCCGAGTGGGTGAGCTGCAGACCTACCAGCAGATCCTGATCGCTGCCGAAAGACTCCTTGTGGGCCTGTCGCAAAGCTTCGAGCAAATCAGCAAGGCCATTCTTATTTTCCGGACAGATTAGCAGCTGGTGCGGATTGGCTCTACCGTCGTGCCGGACCGCCACCGCCTCCCCCCCGTAGATCAGCTTAGCTCCCGAGCGGCCGAATTTCCGCCAACGCTGGACGGTGTGGGCAGAGGGTTTCCCGTCTTCCGTTCCGTCCCAGCCCTCCATGGGAAGTACACACCAACGGTTGCCCACGGTTTTTGCGAAGATCTCGATCGGTTGAGCTAGTGGGGAGCCTTCAGCGGCGGAGAGGATGCGTTCGTCCAGCGGAAGCTCGATCGAAAGCTCCTTCAACCGCGAGCCGAATGCAGCAGGAGTCTTGAATCGGTTGAGTTGAGGAACGGAGTTCCCGAACATGAGGCAAGCATACCATATCGCAGCCTCCGGCCGCAATTGAAAGGAAGATTGCGATGTATTCAACCAGCCGACAAACTTGTTTAAACCACAGCGAAGCTTCAAGTATAATAACAGGATTGTCGCACTGTCATCATAATGGGATGCGAAGGTTTGTAGCCTTTTTTGGTTGTATTGGATATCATTCCAAGAAATGGGCCGTCATCCTGTATATCGATCTGCAACCGTGCTCGAGGCAAAAGAGGAAGGGCGGGATTACCTGGATCTATTGCTCCGGGAGCCCGAGATTTCTCAAACCACCAGGCCGGGGCAGTTTCTCATGATCCGGGCTTGGCCAGGAGTCGATCCGATGCTGCCCCGCCCATTCGATATTATGCAGGCCGATCCCCGGGAGCAGACGCTGCGATTGTTCGTAAAAGTCGAGGGCCGGGGCACCGCCCTGCTCAAGTCGCTGAAACCGGGAACCGAGGTGAAGATCACCGGTCCCCTCGGAAGACCCATAGAGGACTTTTCCTGTCCCTCTATGGCTTTCTTGGTGCGGGGAGCCGGAGCGGCGGCGGTGGTGCATCTGGCTGAAGAAGCCAGGGCTCGCGGCATCGGGGTGTACACAATTCTATCCGCCTCTGCTGCTTCCAGAATCGTCTGCCGAAAATACCTTGAACCGGTGTCTACGGAACTTCTGATCGCCACCGACGACGGCTCGGAGGGGTATGAAGGCCTGGCCAGCGATCTGCTCGACGACTTGCTCCGGAGAAAGACTGTAGACAGGGTATATACCTGCGGGTCGCGGCGCTTTGCCCGCCACGTGCAGCGCCTCGATCGAGAGGGGCGGATCAAGGGCTTCGTGTTTCTTGAAGGGTTGATGGCCTGTGGCATGGGTGATTGCCACGGGTGTGCCGTACAGAAAAACGGGCAGGGAGGTTACTTTCTCGTCTGCCGGGATGGACCCCACTTCCCCATAGCCGAAGTCGTACTATGATTGATACATCTGTCGAAATAGCCGGAGTTACTCTACCCAATCCGGTTCTGCCGGCTTCCGGAACCTACGAAGTTGATGAGGTGCACGCGGGATTTTTCTCACCATCGGAGCTGGGAGCGGTGATCAACAAGACGATATTCATGAATCCCCGTCCCGGAAATCCGCCTCCCCGGATCTGGGAAACACCCTGCGGAATGCTCAACGCCATCGGCATCCCCTCAGAAGGGTTGGAGCGCTTTCTTGCGGATCAGCTGCCCAGACTGCGGAGCCTGGGTCCGCCGGTGATCCTCAGCATAGCGGGAAATTCACTTCAGGAGTGGCAGGACCTGGCCGCCGCGGTCGATAGAACCGGATCGGTGGACATGGTCGAGTTGGATCTATCCTGTCCGAATCTGGAAGAAGGGTTCATTTGGGCTGCCGACGAGGCGGCTCTAAGCAGGGTAGTCGCCAGCGTGGTCAAGGTGACCCGGTTGCCCGTCATTTCCAAGCTCTCCCCCAATGTCCGTGACATCAGCGAGATGGCGGTAGTCGCCGAGCGCGCAGGAACTGCTGCGGTGTCCATGGTCAATTCCTATCAGGGGATGGCAATTGATATTGGGACTCGCAAGCCGATTCTGGGAAATATCACCGGGGGACTTACAGGACCGGCCATACGGCCTCTCGCGATCCATGGCGTATTCACTACATTTAAAAAGATCACCGTGCCGATAATTGGTATGGGTGGGATCGCGACCTGGCAGGATGCCGTGGAGTTTCTCCTGGCCGGGGCAACGGCAGTGGCGGTGGGGACACAGAACTTCGTCAATCCGCTCACGATGAAAGAAGTCATCGAGGGTATCGCCGGCTATGTCGAGGAGGCCGGGTTTTCTTCGGTCCGGGATATCATCGGTTTGGCGCAGGAGTAAATATTTTTTGATATGTTAACATGCGGTGCTATACTTCAAGTGTTATACCCTACAGACAACGATTGAGGATCAGCAGGTGGCAATAGCAGGAAGAGAACAAGGCGAAATCCACGCTCTGTTGGCAAAGACTACCTCCGAAGCCGCGGTTCATCTAGATGAAAACGGAAAAGTCCTGTACGTCAACCCAACGTTTGTCCGGATGTTCGGTTACAAAGGCAAAGAGGTAGCGAAAAAAACGGTAAATAAGTTATTTACCCAACGCTCGCAGGATCGGTTCAAACAAAAAATCTCCGTATGCCTGAAAGATGGTGAGCGCAGCGCCTCGAATCTCAGAGCTTTGACGAAAAAAGGGCAGCAGCTTCCCGTACGGGTCACTGTTATTCCGCACCGCTGGCACGGCGATCCCGCAGCCATGGTCTTGATCCGGGACCTGACCGAGCAGTTGAAGATCACCGAAGAGCTTGAATCTGTTAAGAGCAGCTATTCCGCCCTGTCGGAAACGGTGGCCGATCCGATTTTACAGATCAACGAGAACTTCCAGATTATCTTTGCCAACACAGCGGTGGAACGGGTATTTGGATTCACACCGAATGAGTTGCTGGGCAAAGATTTTTCCGCACTGTTCCCGTCGTCTGTCCACAACCGTTACGAAGAGGTGTTCAAGAAATATTTCGTGATCGATGATGCGGATCGCAAAGCATCGCAGCTGGAGAACACGATCGAGGTGCTCGGCCAGAACAAGAACAGCGACATCGTCCCCTTGGAGATATCCTTCGGCAATTCAAAAAGCGTGCAGGGCGAGCGTCTGGTCACCTGCATTATCCGAGACATCAGCCAACGAAAAATAACAGAGCGAAAACTCAAATACCTGGTTTATCACGACAAATTGACCGATCTGGGCAACCGGGATCTGTTCTATATCACCCTGGAGCAGTTCATAAGCCATGTCAAACGCTATCAGGATACCATAGGAGCAGTGCTGTTCCTCGACCTGGATGGATTCAAGAAGGTAAATGACACCCTGGGGCACAACATCGGAGATATTCTTCTCTGTTCCTGCGCGAGAAGGTTGAGCAGCTGTCTGCGGGAAAGCGATCACGTATATCGCTTCAGCGCCGAGCTGGACACTAATCACGGCAGCCACGAAGACCTGTTTCGTTTCGGCGGCGATGAGTTTGTGATTCTGCTTACCCATCTGGAGAAGCCAACCGACGCGGCCGTAGTAGCTCAGAAAATTATCGACACGATTAGAAGACCGTACCGGGTAGAAGGGGTAGATCCGAGTACGAAGACCAATATCGGTGTGAGTGTCGGAATTGCGCTGATCCCCCAAAACGGTCTCGATGCCATGCAGCTGATCAAACACGCCGATATGGCGATGTACAAGGCCAAGGAGCGGGGAAACCGCTACATGTTTTTTACGTCGGAGTTGAACAAACAGGCTTCGGAGCGGCTTTTCTTGGAGAACGGAATTCGAAAAGCCTTGGACCAGAAGGTGTTTGAACTGCACTATCAGCCCATCGTTGGGGTTAATGGTTTTATCGAAGGGGTGGAGGCGCTCTTGCGCTGGCATGACCGGAAGCGCGGCTTCATCTCTCCTGTCGATTTTATACCCGTTGCCGAGGAGACAGGGTTAATACTGCCTCTCGGAGACTGGGTGTTTGAAACAGCCTGTCAGCAGCTGAAAACTTGGAACACCGAAGGATTCGAGGATCTGTACGTTTCGATCAATCTCTCCGTCAAGCAGTTCAGCCAGGAGCACATCGTCGACAAGCTGAGCAGAGTCATTACTGGTACCGGTATCAAGTCCAAGAATTTGAAAATTGAGATCACAGAAAGCAGTATTATGCCGGATCCAAATGAAGCCAGGATGAAGATGGAGGAGCTGAAAAAACGTCACCCGGGAATTCGTATCGCCATCGACGATTTTGGAACCGGATACTCCTCGCTAAGCTACCTATCCGACTTACCCGTGGATATTCTGAAGATCGACCAGTCCTTTGTCATCAACATGTCCAAAAAGGGGAATGCCAAGATCATCAATACGATTATTACCCTTGGCAACAGCCTGTTTATGGATGTTATCGCCGAGGGTGTGGAGACAAAGAATCAACTGGAGTATCTTATTTCCAAGAGCTGCAAATCTTTCCAGGGGTTTTACTTCGGCAAGCCTGTCAGCGTGACGGCGCTGACACAACTGCTGAAGACCGACAAGCAGCCTTTGGTTCAGACCTGATCCTAGTCGGAAGGGTATACAACCACCCGGTTTCTGCCGCTGTTTTTTGCCTTGTACATGGCATAGTCGGCGTTCTTGATGATTTCCGTATAATCTTCGTCCTCCGGTGATAGCTCGGCAACGCCGAAGCTCATCGTGAGATGAATATCCTCTCCGTTGAGCCGAAATGTATTATTCTCTACTTGCTGACGCAAACGCTCGGCCGCAATGGCTGCTCCCTGCTTTCCCGTTTCAGGGAGAATGATTACAAACTCTTCACCACCATATCGGGCGATGATATCCGATTTCCGCAGTCTCGATACGATATTGAGCTCATCCACGCCTCCCCTGAGGATCTGTGCCATTTGGCGCAGCACCTCGTCCCCCATGTGATGGCCGAAGCGATCATTGACGCGTTTGAAATAATCGATATCGCAGAAGATCAGGGATATCTCATAGGAGGACCGTTTGGCTCGGGTAACCTCTTCCACGAGCCTGGCTTGGAAGTACCGCTTGTTGAACAGGCCGGTCAGATGGTCGGTCAGGCTGAGCTCTCTGTACTTCTGCACCTCTTTGATAAGAGTCTCTATCTTCTCGCTGCCGGTCACCGAAACCAGTTTCTTCAGGTCTTCGATTTCCTGGCGTGCTTCGTTGAACGCGGTTTCCAGCTTGTTCTGGTAGTGATGGATCAAATCCCGCATCGAAACGATGCCCACGAGCTCTTTGTCTTCAAGGATCGGGATGTGACGCACATCGTGGGTTTTCATCTTCATATATACGGTATTGTAGTCATCCTTCGATTGGGCACAGATGGGTGATGCGGTCATAAACGTCTTTATTGGCCCCATCAAGTGCTCCTTGAAAGCCTTTTCCGTATTGTCAGAGAACAGCCGCAGCAAGTCCCGTTCGGTGAAGATTCCGCTGAGCTCGTCATTCTGAGTTACGAGGATTGCTCCGATTTGTTTTTCCGCCATTGTGTGGATAGCATTGACGAGGAGATCCTCCGCATCGACTACCGCTGGGTTCGGCGTTATCCAGTTTTCGATCTTATTGTCCATGGTAGTAAAAGGGTATTCTGGTTATATAAAACCCACTTTCCGCAGGTCCGAGCCGCGATTTCGCCCCCCAGTTGTGTTGATATTCGCGATGTGTCGCGAGGGTCGTCGGGAAGCGCCGTCTGCGGGGAGACCTGAGGTAAGGAAATACGGATTGATATCGTCAATAAAACTACTACAGAAAAGGTAAGGTAAAAACAATGGGAGATAAACGTATAAATACCGTTGTCGAAACACAGAATGATGTACGGATCTATCCGGAGGACGAGCACAACCTGAAGCTCGTTGCTAATGTCCACCCGGCGGATTGGCAGAACCCGGAGCCCGATGGCAGGTACAACCTCGTTGTTATCGGTGCCGGCACGGCCGGTTTGATTGCGGCGAACGGAGCGGCCGGATTGGGAGCAAAGGTAGCCCTGATTGAAAAACACCTGATGGGCGGGGATTGTCTCAACGTAGGTTGCGTGCCCTCCAAGGGCTTGATCCGCTCGGCGCGAGCTTCGGCGGATGTGAGGGACGCCGGCGAATACGGAATCGTAGTGCCCGATGGAGTCAAAGTCGATTTTCCAGCCCTCATGGCACGGATGCGACGGCTGCGGGCGGATATCAGTCCGGTAGATTCTGCACATCGCTACAAGGATCTTGGAGTAGACGTCTATCTGGGGACTGCCCGATTTACAGGCCGGGACACCGTAGAGGTGGATGGAAAAACTCTGCGCTTCGCCAAAGCGGTCGTGGCAACCGGTGCCAGGGCGGCTGCCCCGGGGATTCCCGGACTGGAGGAGGCGGGTTATCTGAACAACGAGACCGTGTTCAGCCTTACGGAGCTTCCTTCCAGGCTGGCGGTAATCGGGGCAGGTCCGATTGGCTGTGAATTATCTCAAGCCTTTGCCCGTTTCGGTTCCGAAGTGTACCTCCTTGAAAAGACGGATCACATCCTTCCCAGAGAGGAACGGGAAGCGGCAGAGCTGGTCGAGCGGTCCTTTACTAAAGACGGCGTCCATCTGATAAAGGAATGCTCGATCGAGCGTATTGAGCAGAAGGGATCTGAAAAGGTCGTTCATTGCGGGCGCGGGGGGGAGAAGATCAGCATCGTTATTGATGAGATTCTGGTTGGAATCGGCAGAGCT
>JAGLQP010000669.1 GCA_023136785.1 Spirochaetales bacterium | reverse complement strand
TAATGCTTCGTCAACGGTCTTACCGTTCAACACGCTGGTAGATCGGATTCTTCGTTTCCCATGGGGAATACTGAAGCTCTTTCCATGCAGAATCATCGGATCGAGGGGTTCGGTGGGACGGCCCCCGCTTTTCCTGCGGGTATTCAGAATTGTCTCCACTTTCTTTGCCATCTCGAAGATGACCTCCAATCCCCCGTTGACCTGTTTTAGGATTTCAGCCTCGAGACTCTGGCTTCCCTTTGTTGAGTGCTGCAGGTCGAGGAAACGTGTCCGAGGTAGTTTATCTTCACCGTAATCCCATACACGGCCAGCGATCCGCCGTATTCTCAAGAATTCAAGCTGGAAAAAGTCATGGGTGAACAGGGTGATGGCGCGGATCTCCTCGAGATCCGTTTGGCCGTTCAGCAGAGGGGCGAAAGTGCGATCGAGGGTGTCAAAGAATCGGGGCACAAAGCGAAGGATATCTTCGCTGTCCGCCGAAAAGGCAGGCTCTTCGCCAACGCTGTTCGCCTGGTCGTAAAAGAACCGAAGCGGATCGAAGCTTACCTCGCCGGACTCGTTGAGGGTAAGGAAGGTCCTGAGCTTCTTCGTCTTCTCCTGATGGCTGCGGAGCTCTGCCAGCCGGCGCCGGCCGCCGGCAACGAGCGCTCTGATCTTTTCTTTGACATCGGGCGGGCAGACAAAGTCTTTCATATTGATCAGCTCGCCGAGATCTGTGCAGAGGAGATCCCGCATGGTAAGGTAACGCCGATATTTGCGCATATTAAGGCCCAGAATGATGTTATACAATGAGGGAGTGCTGCCGTCGTTGTGCAGGATTTTGTGGATCCGATCGACGGCGGTTTCATATCTGGCGCCCACTCTCGGGTCGTTCTTCACGATTTGCTGCAACGAGGACTGGAGCAGCTCCTGATAGTACTCTCGGTAGTGAAACACAAGAAAGAGCGCTTCCAGGGATCGCAGCTTGTTGAGCAGATACGGATCCTTGTAATCGAACAAATTGAAATTGATGGACAGGATCTTCTCGCACAGTTGCTTCATGACGACGAGGAGGTTGTACTCGATTTTCCGCAGATAGTGCCAGCTGTCTTCAAGCCCCATCGCAACGATGTTTAAGAGCTCCGCAGCCCATTGCCGCATATCCCGGCTGAGAAGCAGTGGTACGGCTTGACTCATCCTTACATCCGGGAGAAACCATACCGGCGTGAATACCTGTGTAACCTTTCCGAAACTGAGTATCCTCCGGTAATCCCCGAACAGATAGGAAAAGTAGGGAATTCTGGCATAAGGTTTTTTGAGAATA
>JAGLQP010000668.1 GCA_023136785.1 Spirochaetales bacterium | reverse complement strand
AAGTCCGATGGTTCCCGCTCCGACTACCAGGGCACAGTCGTTCAGATCCACCGGAGTCCTGCGGACCGCATGAACCGCGATGGACAGGGCTTCCACCATCGCGGCCTGGAGAAAACTCACAGCATCGGGAAGGGTGTAGAGAATGTGGGCAGGCACGACCACATATTCGGCAAACGCCCCATGCTGCCGGTACTCATCGCAGGAAACCCCAAGAACACGACGATTATCGCAGAGGTTGATCTCGCCCCTGCGGCAGTGCCAACAGCTGCCGCAGTAGATCGTGGAGTCAAAGGTGACCCGCTGCCCCGCCGTCCAGCCTTCAACGTCCCTCCCGACCTCAGCGATGACGCCGGCTGCCTCGTGGCCCATGATGATCGGCGGTTGCCGCCGCCCGCTCGACCCATCCATGCCGTGAACATCGCTGCCGCAGATCCCGCAGGCTTCGACGGCGATCAGGACTTCCCCCGGACCGGCTTCCGGTTTGGCCACCTCCTTGTACTCGAAGCGGTTGTACTCCGCCAACACCAGTGCTTTCATCGAATCTTCACCTCGCAGAGAAGCTTTTTGGAAATTCCCGCCGGCACTCATCATCCATCGGACCCGGGGTGATACTCCCGGGCCGCCCGGTACATGGCTTCGACATTTTCAGGGGGTGCGTCCGCCTGGATAGCGTTGCAGGGGGCGAAGATGTAGCCGCCCTCTCGACCGAGCACCCGCATCACCTCCCGGACATGCCGAACCACCTCCTCCGCTGAGGAGTTGGGAAGCGCCCCCTGGGTGTCGATGGCTCCGTGGAACACGATATCCCGCCCGAAATCATTTTTAAGACCCTGGGGTTCCATATCATCCGCGGTGATCTGCACAGGGTCGAGAATATCAACACCCACCTCAATAAGCTCTTTCATGATCTCCCGAATCGACCCGCAGGAGTGCACCATGACTTTGAGCCCGTGGCTGTGAGCCAGGTCGATCAGTTGACGATAGTTTTCGAAGTAGAACTCTTTCCACATCTCTCTGCTGAAAAGCAGCCCGTTTTGCGAACCAAAGTCGTTTCCGAAGTAGTAGACATCGATCTTTGCCTTCAAAGCCGAAAACAGGCGTTCGTTGAGCTCCAGGTAGAACTCTGTCATTCGGTTGACCAGGGTCTTGATCAGCTCCGGTTTCAAGGCCAGGTTCATCAGGAAGTTGGCGAAGCCGTGCATCCTGTAGGCGTTGCCGAACACCGCCGTCCAGAAACCGCTTACGATCACCCGGTTGGAGTTCTCTTCACACTCCGGGATCAAGGCTTCCACATCGAACCACTGCG
>JAGLQP010000667.1 GCA_023136785.1 Spirochaetales bacterium | reverse complement strand
CGTATCCTCGAATACCTCGCCGTCCGCAAGCTCAAGAAGGACAGCAAGGGCTCGATCCTCTGTCTGGTCGGTCCTCCCGGTGTCGGAAAAACCTCCGTAGGAAAATCAATAGCCCGGGCACTGAATAAAAAATTCTTCCGCTTCTCCGTCGGCGGCATGAAGGACGAGGCGGAGATCAAGGGCCACCGTCGCACCTATGTGGGGGCGATGCCCGGAAAGATCATTCAGGGACTGAGAATCGTCAAGACCAAAGATCCGGTGTTCATGATCGACGAAATCGACAAGCTCGGTGTATCGTTCCAGGGCGATCCCTCCTCCGCGCTTCTCGAAGTTCTGGATCCGGAACAGAACGTTGCCTTCCGAGATCATTATCTGGACCTGCCCTTCGATATTTCCGGCATCCTGTTCATCACCACAGCCAATACTCTGGACACGATTCCCGCCCCGCTTCTCGACAGGATGGAAGTCACAAGGCTTTCCGGGTACATCCATGACGAGAAAGTGGCGATCGCCCGCAAATACCTGATCCCCAAGTCCTTGGATCGAACCGGATTGAAGAAAAAGGACGTGAAATATTCAAAGGCGACGCTGCTGCAGATCGCCGAAGGGTATGCCCGCGAGGCGGGCCTGCGGAATTTTGAAAAGGCCCTGGACAAGATCCATAGAAAACTGGCTCGTAAGCTTGTTTTGGACACCCTCGAGCTTCCCATCGCCATCGATTCGGCGCAAATAGAAGATCACCTGGGCAAGCCCATCTTCTACGAAGAGGGTATCAAGAAAATAACCCGGCCCGGTATGACCTTAGGTTTGGCTTGGACGCCCTTGGGAGGGGCTATGCTCACCATCGAGGCGGTGGCCAATCCGGGGAAAGAGGGCTTCAAGCTCACGGGGCAGCTGGGCAATGTGATGCAGGAATCGGCAAATATCGCCTACACCTATATCCGTCACATTGCCGGACAATTCGGGGTGGACAAGGAATTCTTCGAGAACAATCAGATCCACCTCCACGTGCCCGCAGGAGCGACGCCCAAGGACGGACCGTCCGCTGGTATTACCATGGCCTCCTGTCTGTTGTCCCTGGCGACCGAGAAAAAGATAAAACGTTCCCTTGCAATGACAGGAGAGCTTTCCCTCGTAGGTCAGGTACTGCCGATCGGTGGTTTGAAGGAGAAGGTGATCGCCGCCAAACGCAATAAGATAAAAGAGATTATCATTCCGGCACAAAATGAGAAAGATCTGGCGGATATACCGGAGCACGTCAAGAAAGGGATCGATTTTCACCCGGTGCAGAGCATGGAAGAAGTGAT
>JAGLQP010000666.1 GCA_023136785.1 Spirochaetales bacterium | reverse complement strand
CACGGGAAGCTCGATCATGGTGCCGATCTTGTAATCGACTTTGGTGGCTTTCGCAGCCGCGCGGACTTCCTCCTCCACATCGACCAGTCCGCGGATAAATCCACCCTCGATCTTCTTGCCGTACACCATGAGCTTCAGCTCGCTCTCGTTCATGATGATCGGGATCATGATCTCCGGATAAACGGGGACCTTCTCTTTCTGCAGCTTGTAGACCGCCTCGAAGATGGCTCGAATCTGCATCTCGTAGATCTCGGGAAAGGAAACGGCGATGCGGCAGCCCCGATGGCCCAGCATGGGGTTGAACTCGGCCAAACCGTCGCAGCGGGCCCGAACCTCCCGCTCCGAGATCGTCTTCCCGCCCTGGCTGGACTTCAGATGAGCGATGAGCTTCTTCATCTCCTCATTGTTGTGGGGTAAAAATTCGTGCAGCGGAGCATCGAGAAGCCGAATCGTCACCTCACGAGGGCTCATCGCCTTCAAGATCCCGTAGAAATCGGTCTTCTGGAATCCCTGAAGTTTCTTCAGTGCGACTTTTCTCTCCTCGAGAGTATCCGATAGGATCATCTCTCTGAAGATGTTGATCCGCTTTTCGTCGAAGAACATGTGTTCGGTCCGACACAAACCGATCCCGTCTGCCCCAAAGCTCTTGGCCAGCGCCACATCCCTCGGCGTGTCGGCATTGGCCCGTACGTGAAAGGCCTGGATATCGAGGTGCTTCTGCACCAGCTTGTTGAACTCGAGCAGGCCCGAATCCTCCGGATCCGGCTCGATCAGCTCGGCGGTTCCCAGATAGATCGCCGGATCCCCGTAATACGGTACATTGAGGGTGAGATAGTCTCCTTCGGAAATAGTCACATTCCCGACCGTGGCCTTCTTGCCCCGGATTCGAAGCTCCGGCAAGACCAGAGAGACTTTGCCGTACTGGCGAGCTACAACCGAGGCGTGGGCCGCGTATCCTCCTTCGTTGGAAAGAACCCCGGTGGCAATCTCGATAGCCTTCACGTCTTCGGCAAAGGTTGCGGGTATACACAGGATCAGACGGGTATCCTCGCCCTTGAGCTGAGCATCTTTATAGGCGTTCAACAGCTCTTCTGTGGTAAAGAACACCCGGCCGATGGCCGCACCCGGGGCGCCGGTGATTCCACCGGCCAAGGCCTTCATCTTGGTCACCGAGGCGGGATTGATCACCGGATGCAGGATCTCGTTGAGCTGCTGCGGTTTCACAGTGGAGACGACATATCTGCTGTCCACCACCTTGCGGTTGTACAGATCGAGCAGGGTTTGAATCTCCGATTGGGTGGACTTGATCAT
>JAGLQP010000665.1 GCA_023136785.1 Spirochaetales bacterium | reverse complement strand
GACACCAACGATCTGCAGTGGAAGATAGTGGGAGCGATTGCCTCCGACGGAATGAACAGTCTGTTTGGGGATAGACTGTTCATTGTGGGCGATGAAAAGCAGGCCATCTACTCGTTTCGGGGCGGTGATGTGAGCCTGTTTGCCCGTGTGCGCAGAGAGCTGCTGAAGTCAAATCAGGCCCGGGGTACCCACCAGGCGCCTTTTGAGCTTTCTGAAACTGGAGACGGCGGAAAGGACTACAGCGCGGAATACAGCGAAAAACTGCCCCGGGACCAAAGGGTCCGTTCCGGAGAGATCATCTTCAGCGACAATTTCCGTTCCGCTCAGGAGCCCATCACTTTTTTTAACCTGTTTTTCCGGGCCTTGCTGGACCAGGTTTTGTACGAGGATTATGAGGCCAGGCCCCAGCGGCTGCTCTGCTCCGGCAACCGGCGCCGGGGCAGCGTGGAGCTTCTCCTTGCCGATCGGCAAAGGCAGGAGGAAGACGAGGCGCTCAAGGTCGAAGAGGAAGACTCAGGGTTTGAGGAAATGGATATGCATGCCAAGGAGGCGCACCTGATCGCCCTCAAGATAAAAGAGGTGCTGCTGGGAGACGACCCCCTCTATGAGCATGTACGCAGCAAGGCCGCCGCAGGAGAACCTGCAATCGCCATTTTACTGAACCGGAGGACCAAGCTGAAGGTCTACGAGGAAGCACTGCGCCGGGAGAGTATCGATTTCATCGTGGTACGCGGCCGTGGTTTTTACCAGAGGCAGGAAATCATGGACCTGGGCAATCTCCTGGGCTTCCTGACCAACCGCAGCAACTCCCTCTACCTGGCCGGGTTTTTACGCTCTCCTGTCGGCCATGTAACGGATGAGGGCATCTACCTGCTTTCCAGCCTGTCCGGCGGGGAGACTCTGTGGGACAAGCTCGCCTCGCTGTTCGGCGGAAACGGGGACGCTGTTCCACCCGGTCATTTTTCAGACGAGGATTACGCTTCTCTAAAACAGGCCCATACCTGGCTTACACGCTGGTTCGAGCTCTGCCGCCGCATGGTCCTGGTCGACTTCCTGCACCTGGTCCTCGACGAGGGCGGATACTTTGCCACTCTTTCCAGGGGTATGCGCGGAGGCCAGGCAGTTTCCAATATCGAAAAGCTTCTGGGCCGGGTCCGGGAGGCATCCTTGAGCGGGCAGGAGGGTTTTCTCGACTTTTCCCAATGGCTGAACGAACGTATCGACTACATCGACGAGGAGGGCGAGGCGGACGTGGATATCGTCCTGGGCGGAGCAGTCCAGCTTATGACCGTACATCAATCCAAAGGACTCGAGTTTCC
>JAGLQP010000664.1 GCA_023136785.1 Spirochaetales bacterium | reverse complement strand
ATCGAGGGGGATTTCTTCCTCGTCGTAGCCTTCTACGGCCAGACGGAGATTCCCGTTTCCGTGACCATACAGAACGACGAGGACAAGGAGCGTGCCAAGGCGATCATTGCTCAGCTTCTGGCGGACGGCCGTTTTACCGATATCGGAAACGCCCTGGACGTCCTGGGCCGGCAGATCGAGGAGCACTCCCGACCGGAGCACAAGAAGTTCCTCCTGTTGATCACCGACGGCATCCAGGAAGCTCCTCCGGAGAGCAAGTACTACTCCCCCGACGGCAGCTTCAACCACGAGTTCCTGGAAAACACTAAGGTCATTCAGAAAAAGGGCTGGAAGGTCCATATCCTGGGTGTCGGCCTCGAGGAGGCGGCCAAGAGGCTGGCCGAGGAGTTGGCCGGGACCTACACCGATCTTTCCGAGCAGCCTACTGCGGAAGAGCTGGTGGAGAAGACCCGGGAGTTCCTGGCTGCCATAGAGGTGATCGGCGACGTGACCGTGGACCCGGTGGACTACAAGGGTAGGAGTCGGGTGTCCCTGAGTGTAGAGAGCAAGGGCTACACCCAGGAGAAGACCGTTGCGATCAGCGCGATCCGGCTGACCCTGCCCGACGGGATGGAGAAAAACATCCTCTCCGATCCCGCCTCCTTTGCGATTACCCCGGACTCTAAGACAGACCTGGCCATGACCGTTCAAATTCCGCCGCCCCTCGAATCCGGAGATCATACCGGAAGCCTGCGCTTCGTCTTCTCCAGCGAAGATCGGTTTCTACCGGTGATCACCGAGGTGGACTACCACGTGAAGACCTTTTTCGAGAACTTATGGCTCTGGATGCTGATCGCCCTGGTGGTCCTGATCGTCCTCGTCCTGCTGGTGATACTCCTCATCTCTCGTCTGAAAAAGGTGAAGTACCGCTTTCGGGTGGTTGTGGGGACCAAGAAGGGGGACACGCCCGAACAGATCCACAAAATCAAGGAGGGCAAGCCCCTGTTCCTCGAGCTGGCCGAAGGGACGGTGATTGTCAATCCCAAGCGAAATCCGGATAGTATCGCCCGTCTGATGGCGATCCAGAAGGGTGTTCGCATGACCGTGTTCAAATCCGAGCATTTTCCCAAGCTCTACGATGCCCCTCTCGATATTTTGGATTTCGACTTCCGGGTACGTCTGGACCTGGACAAGAAGAAGGACATCACGGTCCGGCTTGCCCGCGTGAACTAAAGCAGTCGTGTTTTCTCAACCTTTTTGAGCAACGGGCAGTTGACTCGCTCGGGCCTTGAAAACTTGAGGATAAAAGCACAAAATCTCTTTGGTTTCCTCTACTATGATGACAGCCG
>JAGLQP010000663.1 GCA_023136785.1 Spirochaetales bacterium | reverse complement strand
CGGCGTACATCCGGCTCGAGTTGTTTCGAAGGGCGCCAAAGTGAAACTGCTGGGAGATGATTTCCTCTCTCTCAATCACGGCCAGCTCGAAGAGCACAGCGGGTTTGAATTTCAGAATCTCCTCCGCTGACTACGATCCGCCTGCGCGAGCTCTCTTGAAGATCGCGGCGATCTGTTTCTCGGTATAGTCGGCGGCGTAGGGTTGCTCGATTCCGTGATCTGAAAGCCTGCAGCCGACCTGATGGAAATACTCGTGACGCTTTCGCAGCGCTTCGAGGAAGGACGGGTAGTCACCGATCAGCAGGTCTGCAGCCTTTTCCAGTTTTATGATCCAGGCAATGAAATCCTTTGCGCTTTCCACCGCCATGGCCTTGTCCGGTCGGAAGGCGGGCAGCACCTTGATCCCAAAGGTCCCCGTAGACAGCTCCTCGGCCAGTTTCTGATGATGCTTCAGATCGTCGGTGGGATCGTCGGTTGTACAGACCACCTTCACCTTGAAGTGGGCCATCAAACCCCGGGCACGGAACTCCTCCTTCTGCAGTAGAGTATTGCAGTGCTCGTAGATTTCTCGAGCCGTGTCCGGACCGAGGAGTGTGCCGGTAATGCCGAAGGGATCTTTCAACTCCATATGGGTCCAGTGGTAGAGGGGATTGCGCACCGTGAAGGGAACGGTTCCCGCCCAGGCGGCAAACTTATCCCAGTCCGAAGCATCCCCGGTGATCAGACGCTCCTCCACCCCGAAGGCCCGCATGGCCCGCCATTTGTAGTGGTCCCCGGCCAGCCAGATTCGGCTCAAGGTTTCAAACTGCCGGTTGGCCGTCACCTCCGCCACCGGCAGGTGACAGTGATAGTCGAAGATCGGCAGACCTTCGGCATACTCGTGGTACAGCCGGCGGGAGGCTTCCGTGCTGAGCAGGAAATTCTCGTCGAGAAATGTTTTTGCCATTGAGCTACCTCCTGGCAAACGCTCCGCTGTCTTCCAACAACGCTTTTAGAACCGGCGATTGCTCTACCCGGATTTCTTCACCCCAAGAGTTTCCAGATGTCGGCCGATATGGACGTCCAGGGCTTGCCAGTACTCCTCTATGTGATTGTGCAGTGCCTCGAAAAACGCAGGTCCCAGCTCCTCGTCCCTGAGCAGCTCTCCGTAGGTAATATGGATGAGCTGCCTGGCATCGGGGTTGTCGAAAAGACCCGGAAGGCCGGCGTCGGAAACCTCGGAAAGAGGGGGAACGTTGCTCAAGTTGGTAGTGACGTGGTAGTAACTGGTTGCTTTTCCGAAACGCTCCAACGCCGCCCGATGCAACCTGCGATAGAGCTCGGGTTCTTTCACGGCG
>JAGLQP010000662.1 GCA_023136785.1 Spirochaetales bacterium | reverse complement strand
GGGACAGATCGCCGGCAGCACGGGGGAGGTGTTCCGCATCGGAATCATCGCCGGCGCCCTGCTTCTCATGGTGACCCGGGTTTCCAGCTGGCGGATCACCTTGAGCTACCTCGCTTCGGTGGCACTGTTCGCCTTTGTCGGCCACAGCCTCGGCCCCCAAACCTTCGCCCCCCCCTTGTTCCAGCTTCTCTCAGGAGGGCTGTTGTTCGGGGCCGTGTTCATGGCTACCGACCCGGTGACTTCCCCGGCGACCAATCCCGGGAAGTTCATATTCGGCAGTCTGTGCGGAATCATTACCGTATTGATTCGCACCTTCAGTGGATTTACAGAAGGAGTCATGTTCAGCATCGTGTTCATGAACGCCTTCAGCCCGCTGATTGACAACACGATCGTAAATCTCAAGTACAGGCCGGCACAGCGATGAAAGATAAGATACTGATGATTGTTTTCGTCCTCGTCCTGGGCAGCATCCTTACCACTGCTTTAGTGGCGGTCGACTTCTACACGATCCCCATAATCGAGAAGAACGAGGGGATCGCCACCAAATCAAGCATCCTGAAGGCGCTGAATATATCTTTCAACCAGGACAACGTGGAAGAGATCTTCGCGGAAAACGTCGAAGAGAAGCAGCAGGACGGCACGACCTACTACGTTGGCAAAGACAGCAACATCGCCTTCCCCTATTCCGGTTCGGGATTGTGGGGACCCATCGAGGGTATTATCGCGGTACAGCCGGATTTTGAACGCCTGAGAGGGATCACCATTATTCGCCAGGAGGAAACCCCCGGATTGGGAAGCAGGATCGGCGAAGCCCCATACCTGGCCCAATTCGAGGGCAAACGATTCAGCGATGGTTTGGAGCTGGTAAAACCGGGCAGAAGCAGCCAGGACAACCAGATCGACTCGATCACCGGTGCCACCATGACCTCCGACGCCTTTATCGCCATTCTCAATGAGAATCTCCGGGAGGTTATGCCGGCGATCAAACAGGGAGAGAGCCAATGAAAAGTTCGACCCTTGCTAAGGATCAGAGCTTCAAGACCTTCATCAACGGGGTATGGAAGGATCACCCCATTTTCTCCATGATTCTGGGCATCTGTTCGGCCCTGGCCATCAGCAACAAGGTGGAGAACGCCATCGCCATGGGCGCAGGGGTCACCTTCGTGCTTCTGGCCACAGGCCTCCTGGTCGCTCTTCTACGCAGGCTGATCCCCACCCGGGTACGAATGATCACCTATATGATCGTAGTCGCCACCTTCGTCATCATCGTTGACCGGGTTCTCAAAGCTCTTTTCCCGGACATCAGCCAGGCGATCGGACCGTACGTCGGGCTGATCAT
>JAGLQP010000661.1 GCA_023136785.1 Spirochaetales bacterium | reverse complement strand
TTCCCCTCCGCCGGCGTCCTGGTCGAGGAGATGGTTCAGTACAGGGGAAGCGAGATCATCATCGGAGCCCTCTACGATCCCACCTTTGGTCCCGCCGTCATGGTCGGCGCCGGAGGAATCCTTACGGAACTGTACAAGGATGTCAGCTTCCGTCTGGCTCCTTGTACGACGAAAGAGGCTCATTACATGCTGGAGGAGCTCACCATCTTCCCCACTCTTCATGGCTACCGCGGCTTGTCGGCGGACAGTGATTCCCTGGCGAGCACTGTAGAGAGGGTAGCCGAGCTAGCGGTGCACCTGATCCACAGGGGATGTCAGCTCGATATCAATCCGATCGTCTGGGCGGAAGACCGTTGGGTGGCCCTCGATGTCAAGGTGGTGCTGGAGGAACTCTGAGCTGTTCCCCTACGGCAGCCGGCCGGGGCTACCGTTTCGATCCGGAGTGAGTCAGATTTCCAGTCCGCCGCCCATCAGGGAGATCATCCGCCGCACCTCCTCCACAGTGGGAACGTTTCGACCACCCCCCACCTTCTGGACAGCCGCCGCCCCCACGCAGTTGGCCAGACGGGCACAGTCCAGCGGAGACCAGCCCTTCAGATAAGCCAGCAGGTAACCGGCGTCGAAGCAGTCTCCGGCGGCGGTGGTGTCCCGCACCGTTACCATGAATCCTGGGACTTCGATTTTCCGATCCGGGCCGCTGAACACTCGGCAGCCCGCAGCGCCCCTCTTCACCACCACGGTGTGCGGCCCGGACCGGTCCATTGCGCCAGAGGCTATAGAGGACCCGGTGGTTAGACTTCGAGGAAGCAGAGCTTCCGCCCCGGCGGGGGACAGATCCCTGAGCTCCTCCTCGGTGAGCAACAGAACATCACTCGAGGTCAGGGCCCTTTGCTTCACCTCCGCTTCCAGGCCCTGGAATGCCGGGCCGGGATCAAAAAAACAGGGAACACCTCTGCCCTGTGCGTACTCCAGGGCATCCAGGGTAAGATCCCGAAGCCGGACCTCCCGCAGGCTGTACCCTGAAGCGAACAGGGCATCAGCTCCGGCAACAGCTGCTCTCTCCGTTTCACCAAACATCATTGACTCGCCCTTCCCGAAAGCTCCGACGAAACTGTGATGACCCGAATCGTCAATCAGAACGAGGACCAGTGTCGTGGTTCCTTGGCGGCTGATCAGTGATACCTGGACTCTTTCTTCCTCCAAAATCCGAACTACCTGCTGTCCCCAAAGATCCGTACCCACCGCGCCCAGAGCAAAGGAGGAAACACCCAGCCGGGACAGCAATATCAGCAGGTTTGCGCTGCCTCCCGGTTCCAAAAGCAATCCTTCGGCGACTTGAAAACCC
>JAGLQP010000660.1 GCA_023136785.1 Spirochaetales bacterium | reverse complement strand
TTGAGATGGGAGATGTGCTGATCGTGACCCGGGGCGGAGGCTCCCTGGAGGACCTGCTTCCCTTCTACGAGGAGGTTGTGGTGCAGGCGATCGCGGATTCCCGAATACCGGTGATCTCGGCCGTGGGCCACGAAATCGACACGACCCTGACGGATCTGGCCGCGGATGTTCGGGCCCCCACTCCTTCGGCCGCCGCGGAGATGGTATCCGCCTCCAGGCTGGAGCTGTCCGCTCAACTCGCCGCGATGACAAGCGGGATCACCGAGGCGCTGCAGTCGAGGGTTGAACGGATCCGGCTGCTCCTGTCCCAGTTTACCCCGGATAACCTGGTACGGAACTTTCAAATCTACGTTCAACCTTACGCCCTCGAGGTGGAGGAAGCCCGGGAGCAGCTCAAGCTAGCCATGGAACGGCTGTTCGTGCCCTCCCGTCACCGCCTCGCCCTTCTCTCTCAGGCCATGCTGTCCAACTCGCCTCTATCGGTTCTTCAGCGGGGGTATGCCGTGGTCACGCTTGAGAAAACCGGACAGGTCCTGATGTCCAGCCGGGAGGTGGAGACCGAGGACTCCGTGCAGATTCGACTCCACAAAGGACGGCTTCGGGCCGCAGTCAAGGAGAAAGAGGAATGAAGAGTTTTGAAGATCGCTTCAACCGTTTGGAAAACTTAAGCGAGAAGCTGCGGGAGGGAAAGATCCCTCTCGAGGAGGCGGTGTCGATTTTCGAGGAGGGGATGAAGCTGGCCAAGGAGTTGGAGAAGGAACTGGCCAAGATCGAGCGAAAAGTCGAAATCCTGGTGAACGAACCGGAGAAGAAGGGCGAGGCTGCTCAGGAACCGGCCCTCGAGCTGTTTCCCGAACTGGAGGAGGGAGGGGAGGATTGAGAGGCTCAAGGGAAGTCCTCCGGAAGCAACACCCGATTCCCGACCTCTACACCCAACTCCTCGAGAACCCCTGCCGGAAGCTCCAGCCCATAGCGGGCCGCCCGTTTGGAAATCACGGTTTTCAAAGAAAACGGTTTGAGATACTCCACCTGGAGGATTTCCCCGTTTTTGGACAGAAAGACCAGGGTCAGGGGGATGATGGTGTCCTTCATCCAGAAGCTCAGGTGCTGATCCGTATTGTAGACGAAGATCATGCCTTCCCGCGGCCCGATGGACTCGTGGAGCATCAGCCCCTGCCGCTTTTGCTCCGCCGTGCGGGCCACCTCGACCTGGAAGCTCTCGCCGCCCAGGACCACATCGATGCGCTCCTCCAACCCATTGCTGCAGGACAAGACAGCGGAAATACACAGTAGGACAGCCGCACTGAGTGGAAAGAGTTTTCTGATCACCGCTTGCCTTTCCTTA
>JAGLQP010000066.1 GCA_023136785.1 Spirochaetales bacterium | reverse complement strand
TCCCCCCACACGATCCACAAGGGGATAACCCGCCGGAGCCTCGCCGATCTGGCAATCCGGGGGAGCATGACGGATGAAGCCCTGCTGTCGCTTATTCGGTAGCAGGTTCAGGGAGTTGCATGGCCTTCGCTGAGTCGTCAAAATAATTTTGGAGGAATGTAAAATGAATACAACAGAACAGATCCTCACCAATGCCTGGAAGGCCGGCCTTCTGGTTCCGGCTTTCAACATACCGTACCTTCCCATGCTGGAACCGGTGATCCGGGCGGTAGTCGATCAGGATGTCTTTGCCTTGGTAGAAGTGGCTCGGGTGGAGTGGCGGAAGTTTGAGAGTCGAAGCATGGCGGCCGTCTACGAGGAGTTTCATAAATGGGCCGATCCCGATTATGTGCGACTGCATTTGGATCACCTTCCCGTCGTTGATGAGGATGGGCAGCGTGTCGAGCACCTCGACATCATTCGGGAAGCCATCGAGCTGGGTTTTGATTCGGTGATGGTGGATGGATCCCGCCTGGATCTGGAGGAAAACATTCGGGAAACCCGCCGGGTGGCGGAACTGGCTCATCGAGCCGGCATCCCCTGCGAGGCCGAGCTGGGTGCGGTGCTCGGTCATGAAGAGGGTCCCCTTCCTCCCTACGAAGAGATGTTTCGATCCGGTCAGGGATTTACCGATCCCCGGGAGGCATCGCGTTTTGTGAGGGAGAGCGACTGTGACTGGCTCTCCGTGGCCATCGGCAATATTCACGGGCGGATCAGTGAAGCGGTCAGAGACAAGAAGAAAGTGGAGGCCAGGCTCAACATCGAACGTCTCAAGCGTATCAACGAAGCTGCGGGGATCCCTCTGGTTCTTCACGGGGGTTCGGGCATTCAGCAGAGCTACGTGTTGGAAGCCATGAAGCAGGGGATTGCCAAGATGAATATCGGGACAGAGATCCGGCAGGTGTACGAAACGACACTGCGTGATGCCGGTGATTCAGCAAAAGCCCAGGAGGCTGTATACGAGCGGACCTGCTGGTTGCTCAAGGATTATCTTTGTTTGAGCGGTACCAGGAGCAGTGTAATATGAGTCTCATGGGCATCGATGTCGGAACCACCGGCTGCAAGGCGGTGATTTTCTCAGAGATTGGAAAGATCCTGTCCTCCGCCTACCGGGAGTACGCATATCTGAGCCCCGAACCGGGCTGGGGTCAGCTGGAAAGCCTCAAGGTATGGCAGAAGATCAAGGCGACGATCGCCGAGGCGGTGGTGAACAACGGCGAAGCGGTGACCGCTTTGGCCGTTACCTCCTTGGGTGAGTCGGTGGTTCCGGTGACCAACAATAGGGAAATACTGGGCGATTCCCTGCTGCTCTTCGATCCAAGAGGGGATGAGTTTCTGGAGGACCTGGGCAGCCGGCTGGACGACGAAACCCTGTACCGGATCACCGGAAACACACTGGGCAGCCCGTACAGCTTGAGCAAGCTGATGTGGATCAAGCAGCACTGGACCGAAGTGTATGAAAAGACCGATGTCTTTCTGTTCTGGAGCGGTTTCGTGGCTTTCATGCTTGGAGCCGAACCGGCGGTCGACTATTCTCTGGCCAACCGGAGCCTGCTCTTCGACATCGACAGAACCGATTGGTCTGATCGTCTGGTCGCCTGGAGCGGACTGGATCGACAGAAGCTGCCCAAAGCGGTTCCCTCGGGTACTGTCATCGGGCGGGTTTCCCGGCAGGCCGCTGAGGAGCTGGGGCTGCCCGAAGGAGCCGCTATTTGTGCCGGTGCCCACGATCAGTGCGCTAATGCGCTGGGAAGCGGCGTGACCGAAGCGGGCAGCGCCATGTTCGGAATGGGCACCTATCTATGCATCGTGCCCGTGTTCGCCAAGCGGCCGGCTCCTGAGGTCATGATCGAACGAGGCTTGAATACCGAGCACCACGCGCATCCGCAAGCATTTGTCAGTTTTATCTACAATCAGTGCGGCTCTGTGATTAAATGGTATCGGGACACCTTCGCTGCTGAGGAGCATCGCCAGGCTCAAGCCGGAGGGGGGGACGTGTACAACGATTTGTTTTCGGAAATCCCTAACGATCTGAGCAGTGTTGTGGTGTTGCCTCATTTCGCTTTCATGGGACCGCCGGAGTTCATCTCCGATGCCTCCGGTGTGATCGCGGGGTTACGCTTGAGTACCAGCCGGGGAGATGTGCTGAAAGGGATCCTGGAGGCGTCGATATTCTCTCTCAAGGAAAGCATCGCTACTCTTCCGGGGGCGGGCATCCACATCGATCGCTACCGCGCCGTGGGTGGTGGCAGCAGGTCCGAGACCTGGATTCAGCTCTGCGCAGACATTCTCAACTGCTCCTTCGAGAGGACCGACGTAACCGAGGCCGGCGCTCTCGGTTCCGCCGTCCTGGCCGGCACCGGCACGGGTGTCTTCTCCTCCCTCGAGGAGGGAACCGCGGCAACGGTGCGTATCAGAGACTGCTTCGAGCCCAACCCGGATGAAGTGTCTCTGTACGAAGACCGCTACCAGAAATATCTGCGTCTCTGGTCCCTGCTCGAGGATTTTCTCCGCGATAGAGGATAGTGCGTCGGATTGGCAATGCCGAGAGTGCCTTCTATGTATACGGATGAATCTATAACCCCGAAGCCGGGGCGTGCCTGTCCAGAACCTGTGATTCGCCGCATAGGCGAGATCGAAGGGCTCGGGGAGCCCTGGTCTCTCGATGCTACGGAGATCCGGGAGCTCCTCGGAATAAACAGTGAGGATTTCTACAGGCGCATCTACGCGGCGGAGTCCGGGGACCGCCCGCTCATCTCCCTGTCCGCAGCGACGGGGAAGTACAGTCAGAAGAACATCTGGGAATTCGTGGCCCTGATCGAGCTGTTCTGCGGCGGCGAAACGGAAGGTCGGCTGGAAAGGGCCGGCATCTTCTTCACCCACCCGGAGCAACTGGAGATCCTGGGGATCTTTCTCAACGAAGCCGCCGGGGCTGTTCGGCGTCACGAAGTAGATGTCGAAGAGTTCTCGGCCATGCTGAGGGCTTTCGGAGGCTATGATCGGGCCCGGGATGTCTACCTCGAGGAATATTTCCCGCTCGCCGACCTGATCAGACGGGCGGCAGCCGTGTACTGCGGCGATCGATCCTTCGGAATACCCGATCTGGCCGAGGCGAACGCGAAGCGTCTGCTACGGTTTTTCTTCCAGAAACACGTCTTGGAAGT
Source organism: Spirochaetales bacterium (assembly GCA_023136785.1). Taxonomy (GTDB): domain Bacteria; phylum Spirochaetota; class Spirochaetia; order SZUA-6; family DRHE01; genus JAFGQJ01. Next base: position 5,478 of record JAGLQP010000066.1, on the reverse strand, counting down.
GCGCAGCGTCTTCGCTGTCCTGATCGATCAGCTGTTGAGGCAGGCGGTGGCGGAAGGGTGTTCCGCGGAGCAAGGAGCTAGCCCGAGGAACCGGGAACAATCGGAAGCGGACCTGCAAGACCGCTCCTCGGTCCTTCAGAGAGCCCACCGATCGATGAATCTGGAAGGAAGGGCCCTGACCTTGCCGCTGCTGAAATCCCAGTACAAGCGGCTGATGAAGATTTATCACCCGGACATCAACCCCCGGGGACTACGACGCTGCCAGGAGATCACCGCAGCTTACTCGCTGCTGCTCTCCGCGCTGTAGGGCCGCAACGATGTTGCCACCCGCCATCCGCAGCGCACGTACCTGATGAGTTTGGCGCAATGCTTGAGCGTGAGATCATCGGCATTACGTGCCTCGTTGCACTGGCGACGGGAGAAATAGACCTATTTGTAGAGGTCTCCACGGGAGTCGATTTCAAAGATTCGTACTGTTTCAGCTTCAATATAGAACAGTATGCGAAACTTGCCGATCCGCAGTCGGTATTCACCCTTACCTCCCGATAGCGGTTTGATATCTCGCTCAGGTATCTGATTGATTCTGTCCGGTAGATGAATGGCGATTCTCTTCGGAAGGGATAGCTGTAAATACTTTTCGCATTTTTTCGAGAATACTATATTCACGAGTTGTTGATCTTTTGTCTCAACGATTCTAGATCAATCCACTCGTTAATGCCTTTAGCTGCTTCGGCATCTTCCATATCTTCCGGATACGGCTCTACCGGGCGGGGCAAAAAATTCCTCTACCGCCTTTTCGATCAGTCCGGAATATCCTCCATAGAAGTCCTTTGCAGGATCCATCTGCTCTTTGAGATCTTCTGAGATCGTGATTTGCATTCGTCTCGAACTTGAAAGCTCAGGGTAGTATCGGTACTATTGCTGCCAACAGTGATGAATCCTTCAACCTTCAAAGACGATGCTCTTCTTCTCCTGACCGCGGCCATCTGGGGCTTGGCCTTCGTCGCCCAGAGGGCCGGCATGGAGCATATTCAGCCTTTCACCTACAATGGAGTGCGCTTCGCCCTCGGATCCCTGTCCCTCTTACCTCTCATTCTCCTGCTGCGAAATCGATCCCGCCGGAGGATCGGAGCGGAGAGCACAACGGGCAAGGAGAATTCTACCCGAGAGGGTAGGGGTGCCAAAGTGTGGCTGTACGGACTTCTCAGCGGTTCCGTTCTGTTCACCGCGGCGTCCCTGCAGCAGGTAGGGATCGTCTACACCACGGCGGGGAAGGCCGGATTCATCACCGGGATGTACGTTGTTCTGGTGCCGTTGTCCGGCCTGCTGTGGAGACAGAAAGCAGGCTGGAGCCGCTGGGTCGGCGCCGGCCTGGCGGTGGCGGGACTGTACTTTCTGAGCATCACCCGGGGCTTCACCATAGCCAAGGGGGATTTACTCGTTCTGCTCAGTGCCCTGTTCTGGACCGCCCACGTGCAGTTGATCGGCTGGTTCTCACCCAAAACGAATTCCCTCGTGCTGGCGAGCATTCAGTTCGGTGTCTGCTCCCTCTTCAGCCTGGCCGTGGCGGCCGGTACGGAAACGGTTGTTCTGGAGGGGATACTCCGGGCTGCGGTTCCGATTCTCTACGGGGGATTGTGTTCCGTAGGCATCGCCTACACCCTCCAGGTTGTGGTACAGAAAACGGCTCATCCGGCCCACGCAGCCGTCATCCTGAGCCTGGAAGGGGCCTTCGCCGTGCTGGGGGGGTGGCTGATCCTCGGAGAGATGCTGTCGCTTCGCGGATTGATCGGCTGCGCCTTGATGCTGGGAGGGATGATCGTTTCCCAAACCTCTCTGCTGCGTAATCCCGCCTCGGTCAGCCCGGGCACCCCACAACCATGAATTACCAGATCGTCGCCACCCTCGGTCCGGCCACGAACAGCGAAGACACGTGGCGGAAGCTTTTGGAGGCGGGGGCGACTGCCTTCCGCTTAAACACCTCCCACTTCGACCTCGAGGAACTGGAAGCCTGGCTCAACAGGGTCGATAACTTTCGGGCTAAGCTCGCCGACCGGAAGCCTGCCGATTCACCTCCCGTGATCCTGGACCTTCAGGCCGGCAAGTGGCGTATCGGGATGGTGGAAGCCACCGAACTTGATGCAGGACAAACCACTGAGCTCGTTCTTGGTACTGTTCCCGCCGATGACGGTGGAGTCTCCGGGTCTTTTGTTCTGCCGATTCCTCATCCCGATTTTTTCGTGGCCGCACAATCTTGCAGCGGCGAGATCGCCGTCAATGACGCCAAGGTGATTCTTCAGATCGAGACGATAGGCAAGGAGCGGATTGCCGCTCGGGTTGTACAGGGGGGAGAGGTCTCGACCGGAAAAGGAATCACAATTGTGGGTTCAAGGTACCGGAAAGAACAGCTCAACGACAAAGACCGAGGGGTCGTAGAACTCTGTAGATCGTATCCATACGTTCGCTACGCTCTTTCCTACGTGAAGGACGCCGAAGAGATGAGTAATTACAGAACCATGTTCGACGGTTCGACCTACCTGATCGCTAAACTGGAGAGAGCCTCCGCTGTTCGGCAGGCAGAACAAATCGCTCGAACAGCCGATGAGCTCTGGATCTGCAGGGGAGACCTCGGTGCGGAGATGGGTGTAGCAGCCATGGCTGAAGAGCTGTTTCGTTTCTCCGAGCGGATCGGAAGAATCCCCAAGCCGGTATTCCTGGCCGGGCAGGTGTTGGAGCACATGACAGAACACCCGACGCCGACTCGCTCAGAGATCAGCTACCTCTACGAAGTGCTGCAGCGGGGTTTCCGCGGAGTTGTGCTTTCCGACGAGACCGCCGTCGGGGCCTTTCCCGTCGAATCCTGCCGCACCGCTGCACTGTTTTGTTCGTTCTAAACCAACCACCTCGCCCTTTGCAGGACAGCGGGCGGGAAACACCGATGTGCCAGGCAACTGTTTATCTTGACGGTGCCAAGATCCTTGAGGATGTGATTCAGGTCGAACCTACAGAGGATGGAGTTGAGCTGGCACCTCTGTTCGAAGAAACCTGGGAAAGTAGGATGAAAGACACAGACAAGCTGAGAGTACTTCTCAGTCATTGGGTCGAACACAATGAAGAGCATGCAGTGGAGTTCCTGCGTTGGGCAGACAAGGCAGGTTCTGTGCAAGATGATGTGCTCGATCGGGAGTATGGTTGAGACCGGACGAAAGTATGGTTTTGGTACAGGTGCCTGCTTGAAGAATATTGGTGGTGGAGGAGCACTACGAGTTTTCCGGGTATGGCTGCGGTCTGTGTCAAACCGGCGTACCCTGCGAGTCGGGTATCCCGATCTCTGCGGATCCTTCAACCCAGGAACAACGGCTTTAGAACAAACGAATAAAGGACCGGCTGTTCTGGCGGCCCTTCCATACCCTAAACCCCAGACAGGCAGGATACAGCAGGGCCAGTCCAAGCAGCCAGTACAGCACCATGATCGATAGGGATATACCCCTGGGCGCGAACAGACGGCCGATGCCGGCGTAGAGGAACAGGTGGATCGTATAGAAGAAAAGGGGGCTGCCACCGAACACCAGCAGCGGGTCCCAGGATGTTCGACTGCTTTCCTCGCTCAGATAGAACAGCCGGAGTACAATAAGATTCACTCCCATGGTCAGAAGGAGAAAGGTCAGGCTGGGGGGATACTTCACCAGGTTGAGAAAGGCTGTCCATCCGCCGGCGGTCCTGGAACGGATATTCCCGAAACCATTACCCAGACGCAGCAGGACGAACACCAGCAGTGCTCCGACGCCAATCCAGAGAGCCCGGTGAAAGGCTTTTTTATCCGCCTGTATCAGCCATCCCCCAAAGGCCAGACCGAACAGGGTAACCCCCAGCCAGGGAAGCAGGGGATAATTCACCCAGAATGCCTGAGTGCCTCCGGGAATGAGCAGCAGCCGGAGCAGGGGATGGAAAGCATGCCCCCATTGATCGAAAGACGGGGTGAGCAGCTCCGTTGCGATAATGGGGATAACGGCCAGGACGAGGAGAATCGCCGGTCTGAAATCCAACAGCCAGGCCGACACTATCATCGCCCCTCCCAAGGCCGTCAGCACCCCGATGTACACGGTCAGGCCCCCACCGCCGGAGAACAGCCCCCAGGCTTGATTTACGACAAGCAGCTGTAGGAGGATCAACAGGGCGCCGCGGAGAAGGAAGTGCCTGCGAATCTCCGTCTTGCTCCAGCCCTCCCTGCTGCGCTTCTGTGAAAACAGCGCCATCCCCACCCCCATGAGAAAGAAAAACCCGGGAGCCGCCAGGTGAGTGACCAGGCGAGTGAGAAACGCCCAGACGGTCGGGTACACCGGAAGGGATCCACCCCAATACTCGCCGGTGGAGTGCGCTTGAGCGACGAAGTAGTTGGCGTGGTCCAGAGCCATGAGCACGACGACCAGACCGCGGAGCCGATCGAGGGCTTGTACTCTACCCCGGAGTTCGGTCATCCTCTATCCTGTCACCACGGCGCGGGTGAAGTAGAAGGCGATGACTCCACTCACCGCCAGCTTTAGAGCGATCCCCAGCATCGTACCGAGGAAAACTCCCCAGCCCGCTTTGAGGGCGCTGTCCGGCTGATTGCTGAAGATGAGCTCTCCGAGCACCGCGCCGACAAAGGTGCCGATGATCGCCCCGAAGGGTGGAAAGAACACGATTCCCGCCACCATTCCGATGATGGATCCCCAGATGCCCGCCTTGCCGGCCCCCTTTCTCTTGGAAGTCAGGATCGGTAGCAGGTAGTCCAGCACCGTCACTACCACTGTACACACCCCCAGCACGATTAAAACCGCCGGACTGAAGGCTTCCCATTTGCGGGCGATGGACAGCAGGATCAGGGCGGTGTAACTCAACGGCGGGCCCGGTATGACAGGCAGCACGCAGCCGATTAAGCCGGCGGCCAGAAGAATAAATCCAAGAATGATCAGAACAACCATAATGACAGTCACAAACGTAGCCTCCCGACCTGTTCTGGTCAAGGAACTATAGTTTCGACCTTGTCCACGATGGCTTTCGGTGACAAATTGAAAACTTTCCTGAGCGCGCTGCTTGGCCGAGGCGGTTGCGGGGTATCTCACGGGCGGCTAAGATGGGAGGTACCAACAAGGAGGAATCGATGAGCGAGAGCGTGTTCCGTGAATTGGCCCGCGCCTTGGACCGGCTTGCCAACGGATTTCCCCAGACAGAGTCGGAGATCGAGCTACGACTGCTGCAGAAGATCTTTTCCTCTGAGGAAGCCGGCCTGGCGAGCAAGCTGGGCGGGCAGATGGAGCCGGTGGAGCGGATCGCCGAACGTGTGGGAGCGCCGGTTCGGGAACTGCGCCCACGATTGTTGAAGATGGTCAAGCGGGGAATGGTTCTGTTCGAAGACCGGCAGGGATCGCCTCATTTTCGATTGGCCCCATTCATAGTCGGGATCTACGAGGCCCAAGTCGATGCGATGGACGAGGA
>JAGLQP010000659.1 GCA_023136785.1 Spirochaetales bacterium | reverse complement strand
TGGGGTGATCAGCTTCTACGCCCAGTTTTCCCTTACCCCGCGGGGCAAGAACATCATCAAGATGTGCATGGGAACCGCCTGCCACATCCGGGGCGGCCAGATGGTTCTCGATGAGATTCGCTTCTACCTGGGCCTGAACGGGAAAGACACCACGGATGATCGCCTGTTCAGTCTGGAAGTGGTGCGCTGTCTGGGCACCTGCTTCCTCGCTCCGGTGATGATGATCGGAAATAAATACTACGGAAAACTCACCACCGCCAAGGTGAGGAAAATAGTAAAGAGCTATCAAGGTTGATCCACGGAGTTACCATGCACAAAGATCTACAGAGGATTAACGAACCCAAAGACCTTCAGGATCTGCGGGAAAGACTTAAAGCTAAGAGAGACAAGGACAAAATACGGGTCCGGATCTGTATGACCGGTTGCCGGGCCCACGGCGCCGAAGAGGTACTGAAGGCCTTCAAGGAGGAAGTCGAGAAGAAACGCTTGAGTGTGGAGATCGTTCCTACGGGCTGTCACGGCTTCTGTGCCCAGGCCCCTGTACTGGTTGTGGATCCCTACGGGATCTTCTACGGGAGTATCGCTCCGGAGGATGTGCCGGAGATCGTGAGCCAGACCGTAGAAAAGGGAAAACCCGTCGAGCGCCTGCTGTACACCGACCGGGTGAGCGGCAAGACGATCCTCCACGCCCGGGATGTTCCCTTCTACAAAAACCAGAAGAAAATCGTGCTGCGGAACTGCGGCGAGATCGATCCCACGGACATCCTCCAGTATATCGAAAGGGACGGCTACGCCGCTCTGGCCAAGGCGTTGACGGAGATGGACCCCGAAGCCGTGATCGGAGAGGTCACCTCCGCGGGCCTAAGGGGCCGGGGGGGCGCCGGATTTCCTACCGGACGCAAGTGGTCCTTTGCCAGGGCTGCTTCCGGAGATCACAAATACATGGTCTGCAACGCCGATGAGGGTGACCCGGGAGCGTTCATGGATCGAGCCGTGCTGGAGGGAGATCCCCACACGGCCATCGAGGGTATGACCATCGCGGCCTACGCCATCGGCGCTTTCGAAGGCTACGTTTATGTGCGGGCGGAGTATCCCATCGCCGTGGAACACCTGAAAAAAGCCCTGCAGGATGCCCACGACCTGGGACTTCTCGGGGACAATATCCTGGGAAGCGGCTTCTCCTTGCGAATCAAGATCAAGAAAGGGTCAGGGGCTTTTGTCTGCGGCGAAGAGACCGCCCTCATTGCGTCCATCGAAGGCCAAATCGGTGAACCGCGTCCGCGCCCACCATACCCGGCAGAATCTGGTCTTTGGGGAAAACCCACCAATATCAATAATGTCAAGAGCT
>JAGLQP010000658.1 GCA_023136785.1 Spirochaetales bacterium | reverse complement strand
CAACTACTGGTGGGAAGTAATCCACAAGGACGGAACACGATATTTTTACGGCGGGGTGCCGGAAGGTGGCATTGCAGACCCCGATGCGACGCTCGCCGACCCGCTGAGAGGTAACATCTTTCGATGGATGCTTCGTGAAGTGCGGGATACGTGGGGAAACACGATCCGCTACAGTTACGATCTTATAAGCGACTACGGCGTTGCTTACGGTTTGGTCCAGGGGTGGCAAATCTATCCCCAAGAGATTCGCTATACGGGATTCGAGGGGACGCCCGGGCCGTATTCAATTCGTTTCTTTCGAGACCGCGACCTGCCCGGCTACCCCACGAACCGACGCCCTGACGTGATCATCAATGCCCGTTCCGGGTTCAAGATGGTGACCGCGGATCTCCTGAAACAAATCGAGGTTCGATTCGAGGACGAAATGATCCGGCGGTACGATCTCGAGTACCAGGAAGGGGCCTTTCGCAAGACGCTCCTAAAATCCGTCACGCAATTCGGCGCCAACGGTGCATTTTTCCACAAGCATGAGTTAGAGTACTATGACGAAATCAGGAACTCCGCCGTCGACTACAGCGGGTTCGACGTCGCGGAGAGCTGGGCTATACCTTCCGACACTGTGTTCGGTATTATGCCTCCAGGCGGGGGAGCCAGCGCCCTGGGTGGGAACCCGTCCATTGAAGCTGGAGGGCACCTTTACGTAGGCTTCAATCCCTTAAAACCAAGCAAGAGTTTTTCCATCTTCGGGGGCAAAGTTGGCTATACAGGATCAATCGGCGATGGCATCCTGACCCTGATTGACATCGACGGCGATTCCCTGCCCGACAAGGTTTTCAAGGAAGGCTTCGGCTTCTCATTTCGGCGTAACCTCTCGGGACCGGATGAGAACAAGGCATTCGGCTCCAAGAAGTCTATTCCCACACTTCCCTTGATGTTGAAGGAGAGATCGGACTCCATCACCTTCGGTGAGGAGTCCTATGTGGAGGTCGTTTCGTTTATGGCCGATCTCATTCTTACCCTTACCCAGCGATCGACATACTTTAAGGACGTAAATGGGGATGGCTTTCCCGATCTCATTTTCGAGGACATGGTGCTGTTCAATCACCCCGAGGGCAATGACAACATCCCGACGTTCACCTTCGACAGCAACGATACACCGGTTCCGATCGGCTCCGGCGTGGTGGACGCCGACAACCTGCTCAAAGATTTCACGGACCTCTTCGAGAAGCGCGTGGATGCCTGTCCGCTGCTCGATTCGGTGCAGCGCTGGGTAGCCCCCTACAGCGGGGTCATTCTCATCACCGGTTCGGTTCGGCTGCTCGAGGATCCCAGTCAGCTCAATCCGCCGT
>JAGLQP010000657.1 GCA_023136785.1 Spirochaetales bacterium | reverse complement strand
ACATCCGATGCAGAAAAAGGCTGGAAATCTACATCGGTGATTGCAGCTGACCATCTGTCAACCGGTCACCGAGTCAAATGACGAACCGCCCGGAGAATGATCGAGTGCAGGTAGGCATAAGACTCTATCGTCTCCCTGGTATTCTCGCTGAACAGGGCGATCGCAACGGGTTCGCTCGACCTTGGAGCGAATACGGATAATTCGACGGTTACCGTATTGCGGATCTGAAAGTCTCGGGAAAACTCCTCCTCTTTTATCAGAGCTCTGATCCGTAAGGGCTTCCCGGGTTGATGCAGTTTTTGTGTATTTCTAGCCAGTAGAAGGCGAAGGATATAGTCGGCGTTGGCTTCCAGGCGCTGTGAATCGAATCCTTTTTGTACGGCGATTGAATCGAGGACCAGCTCGGCGTGCTTGATCTCCTCGGTGTAGTCGGATTGTACGTACAGATCCTGAACCCTTCGGGTTTCAAGAAGCAGACACGAGCTGAGAAACAGCACAACTCCGACGAGCAGGCAGCACCTCTTCATGGAGCTCCCTCCCGACCATCGGCCTGTTCCAACAGGTCCAAGGTTGTCGCAATAGAAAGAGAGATGCCCGAGTCGTCGCCGAGCAGAGCCAATGCCTTCTTCAGCTCCAGCTCGGCACGATCCTTCAACCCGAAGCCGTAGTAGATCTCTGCCAGACCGATGGAAGCTTCGGACAATCTTTCTGTAAAGGCCTGGGACTTCTGATAGAGCTCAATCGCTCCGGCCAGATCCTCCTGCTTGCGCTTCACCTTTGCCATAAGAATCAGCAATTCAGGATCTTCCGAGCTGACCGCCAGGGCATCGGCAAGAATACTTCCCGCTTCCTCTGTTCTATCTTGCTGCAGGAACAGGCGGGCCAACCATTTCCGGGTATCCAGATAGCAGGGATTGATCTTCAAGGCCTGCTGCCAACAGTTTTCTGCCTGCGGGAAGTCGTTCTTGAAATAGTATACTTTCCCAAGCAGAAAGGAGTTTTGGATAAAGTCGGGTGCCTGCTCTTGGTTCTCGAGAAGCAGCTCCAGAGCTGCATCGAGCCTCTGTTCTGAGTAGTATTTCCTCGCTGCGAGATAGAGCTGTAGAGTATTTTCTTCGGTGGGCTGTGTTGACTGTTTCGTTTGGGAACAGCCAAGAAGAAACACCAGACAGGAAACAACAAACAACTTCGCCGTTTTCATCAAAATTAGGTGCTGACGCATCGTCACCTCCCTGGGAGGGGTTGCTATTGTAGCACGCCCTCACCTATGGGAAAAGAAAATATCTGTTTTTCTGTTCCTTCAACGTTTCTTCAACATTTTTTCCGCGAAAGAGCTCCCCAGTGAATTT
>JAGLQP010000656.1 GCA_023136785.1 Spirochaetales bacterium | reverse complement strand
ACCGGATCGCGCAGGCGGGCGTCCCGGGGAATGTGAAGCATCACGATCCAGCGCTTCTCGTGGACCAGTTCCAGCTGATGGGGAGGAAGGAAATCGAAGATGCGGATCTCCTGGCGGGGCAGATAGGCAGGAGCCAGGTTGAGATAGACCTTGATGCCGAGAAAACCACCTTCCCGAACCCGCCTCTCCACATATTCGGCACTCCACTCGGGGATGGCGAACAGAAGCGCCGGCAGATCGTGCTCTTTGGCGCATTGGCTCGCGTAGTCGTTGAGCCCGTCAGCGGATTCGGCGTTGACCAGGCCGGGGAAGATCATTGGCGTGACTGTTTTTCCCGGGAAGAGCAGCCTATAGCACTCCAGGTGGTCTTCGATGGGATTTTCTTTGGCCACTAAGGCGGGCCAGGTCACCACTCTGTCCCGTTTGACGTTTTTTTTCAGGCGATCGAGCCAGACATGGGTGTGAATGTCGATCATCTTCTCCGGCAGGAAATCTCGAATCTTCTCATCATATACCCGACGATCGACATCGTTGATTTCCACAACAGGTTTCATGGAACATTCTCCTTTGCTTATGATTCTCTATTGCACAGATTTTTCTCAAGTAGATCGATCTCGATCAGATCATGCTCTTCTGACGGACAACCTCGATGTGAGCACCCGCTTCCTTATAGGCTTCCAACGTCTCAGCGCTGATATCGGCATCCGTCAGGATCGTGTCGATCTCCTCGAGGGAGGCGTAGCGAATGAATGAGGTTTTATTGAATTTGCTCGAATCGATGAGCACATAGGATTTTCCAGCCCGCTCGACCACGATTTCGTTCATCGTAGAGGTCCTTTCGTCGGTTGTCATACATCCCCCGGACGTACTGATGGCATCGGCTCCGAAAAATGCCTTGTCCAGATGAAACAACATCAGGGTTTTTTCGGCAACGGATCCGCAGACATCGAGGCGCTCCGCCCGGATCTCTCCACCTATAAGGATGACCTTGCACCAACGGGCTACGGTCTCCACGTGGGAGATGGAATTTGTCAGGACCACGATGTCCTTCAGCTCTCCGGTCTGTACCTTCAACGACAGGGTTTCGGCCAGTTTCAACACGGTCGTACCTGAATCCAGAAATATCCGGTCTTCGTCCTTCACCAGTTCCGCCGCTCGGGTGGCGATCAGCGTCTTCTGATCGAGACGATGGGCAGCCTGGACACGGAAGGAGTAGTCGTAGCCCAGCTGCTGGGCCAACTGCACGCCCCCGTGGACCCGGATGACCTTGCCCTCCTCTTCCAGCTGGCTGAAAAAACGCCTCGCCGTTGCCTCGGAAATGCCGAGGGAGGCCGCAACGGTTTTGACATCGA
>JAGLQP010000655.1 GCA_023136785.1 Spirochaetales bacterium | reverse complement strand
TTGCCGGTTCCGCTCTCTCCGGTAATCAGAACGGTGGAAGGGGTATCGGCAACCTTGGTGATGGTCCTGCGGATTTCGAGCATCTTGGCGTTTGTCCCCAGCCCGTCGATTCCCGGCTGCTCCGTTTCCCGTCCCAGGTCGATCTGATCCCGGAGTTTTTGATTTTCCACGATCTTCTTCAGGCGCACCACCAGCTCTTCGGGGTCAAAAGGCTTGACGATGTAATCCTGGGCCCCGAGCTTCATCGCTTCCACGGCATCCCGGATCTCCCCATAGGCGGAAATCATGATCACCGGAAGCCGCGGGCCTTGCTCCCGTATCCATTTGAGAAGTTCCAGGCCGTCCATTCCCGGCATGCGCAGATCAACGATTCCGGCGGAGAAGACCTGCTCCTGGAGCAGCCGTTTAGCGGATAAACCGTTCTCGGCAGTCACGGTTTCTATGTTTTCCGTCTTCAGGTAGCGCTTGACGGATTCACGAATGTTCTTCTCGTCATCTACGACCAGCACTCTCATTGATTCCCCCGGGGCAGCACAATCCTGGCTTCACTGCCGCCTCCTTTTCTGTTCTGTACCGATAGTCTTCCCCCCGCCGCCTCGACAAAACGCTTGGAAATGGACAACCCCACACCGGATCCGTTGATCTTGCTGGTGTAGAAGGGATCGAAGATCTTGTCAGCCTTTTCCTCAGAGATTCCCTCTCCCCGGTCCAGCACCGCAATCTCGATTTTACCCTTCAAGGCCGACACGAGGATCTCCACCGGCTCCTGTTCCGTCGATGCATCTTGGCTCTCCAGAGCATTGTTGAGCAGGTTTCCCAGCACCGAGCGCAGCCGCTGCCTGTCGAAGCGAATCTCGAGGTCCGCCTCGGATTCGTTGGTATAGGTTATCTCACGATCGTAACGCAGAATCATCTCCCGAATGAAGGAATCCAAATTGAGGATCTCCGGCTGGCCCAGGGGGTCCCGCAGAAAATCACCGATGCGATCGGTGAGCAGGCTGAGGCGGGAGACCTCCTCCTCGATGATCCGCAGATCTTCCCGGTTCGTTTCCGGGAGAGTTTTGCGCAAGATACCTGTCCGAATTCGTATCGCGCTGAGAGGATTCTTTATCTCATGTGTTAGGGTACGGCTCGCCTCCCCAAGCTGGGCCAGCTGCTGCTGCGAAGCCAGTTTCTTTCTGTAGAGACTGTTCTTGCGGTACAGGTACCCGATAAAACCCAACACGAGCAGAATCAGGAGGGGCGCCATGACACTGGCAGTCTTGAAAACACGGCGGGTGGACCAGTAGCCCTCGACAAAGAGCTCGAGGAAGAGCAGCTGAAGGTTCTCCGGTCTCATCATCCGAGGCATTC
>JAGLQP010000654.1 GCA_023136785.1 Spirochaetales bacterium | reverse complement strand
GCCCGGCGGATCAGTTCGGGAGTGGGAGCCGTGGGATCCCCGACTCCAAAATCGAAGGGGGCGATGCCCTTCGATTTCAACTCGTCAACCTTGTTGTCCACCTCCGCGAAAGCGTAGGCGCCAATGCCTTGTAGGCGCCCGGATGCCTTACTCTTCACTAGCCTTCAGTCTCCTCGTAGTAGTATGTACCCATGAATACGTACTCTGCCAGTCCGGAAGCAAAGAACCTGTTGTCCTGATCCGACCATTCCACCAGCAGATTTCCTCCCTCCAGATGCACCTGCACCTCTCTGTCGGCAAGGCCGTTGAGCACCGCCGCGCTTACCGCGGCATAGGCGGCACCCTCGGAGGAGAGTATCTCCCCGAGTCCAACCTGCCAGGTGCGCAGGCTCAGAGCTTCTCTGCTGATCACCCGGACCATCGAGATCAGGGTACCCTCGGCGAATCCCGCATTTTTCTCCAACTCTTGGGCCATGTCGGGATAGTCGAAGCCGTAGTCTCTGGCAAAGATGATGGCGTGGGGAGCATCGATAAACACGGGAGTGTAGTTGATTTCTGTGGAGCCCAATTTGATCGGACAGCGAAAAGATTCTCCGGCTCGTTCGCTCAAGAACTGCTCCTCCTGCCAGTAGCGAGGCGGGTCGCCTTCGATAAGGATATTCAACGAATCCAGGACTTCAACCGGTGCGATCCGGTTCCCGCTCTCGACACGGAACACTTCGGAGTTGACCAGGCCCGAATCGAAGGCGTAGCGAGCCAGACAGCGGAGGGCCAGACCGTCGCTCGGCACCTCCTCCCCGTAGGGGTCGTAGAGAAGCATCCGCAGCTTCTCCTCTTTGCCCTGGGCGATGAGCAGCAGCCCGACGCCTCCCACCCCGAAACGCCTGCTCGTTATTTGGGCGGCCATGTCCGGGAGAGCTTCCAGGTTGAGAATCGTGTTTTTGAAGGTGTCTACGACGATGTAATCATTTCCGCAAGCCTGAAGCTTGAGGAACTCAATGTCCATTGAATTGACATTCTGATGGATTTATCAAGATTCAACAAGATGGAAATCCGAATTTGCCCTGTCCAAAACCAGGCTAATTCGCTACACTACCATGCCATCGATAAGTAGGTGATTGTGTGGTGGATTCGCCGTGAAGGTTCGTATTATTGGAGATGCTCCCGTTGCCACGGTGCTGACGGGTCTGCTTGCCGAAGAGAAACATGAAGTGGTGTGGAATCCCGGACCCGCGGGTTCTCGACGGCTGAAACTGCTGAAGCGGCGAAAAGAGATTCGTCTGGTCCTTCCTCAGGGGTGGATACGCACCGAGGCGTTCAGTGTGAGTTCCTCGATGAAGGTCAGGGCGGAGGAGCTCGG
>JAGLQP010000653.1 GCA_023136785.1 Spirochaetales bacterium | reverse complement strand
TTCCAAATAACAGGCAATTGGTGAGTTCTCTCGATCGATCAGAGTCGATGAAAAGGTACGCGCCTGAAAGGTTTTGTCCGTATGAGCTTCGAACCGGCGGTACGGCCCCCGGAGACCCCGGAGGGGAGTGCGTACTGGTTTGTCTTTCAGGAGAACAGACTTCTCGTTCGATTAAAGGACAAGAGCGCCTCTCTGCCCCTCTGCGACGAACTACACAGCCTCGACATACATCCGGTGCGCACGCAATATCTGGGAACGCTCGACGGGTATAGCTGTTATTCCGCAGAGCTGGACTCAGAGGGCACCTATCCACCGGAGGGGATGAGCTTCGAACAGCTGCGTAAGCTTTGGGGCAGCCTGCCCGAAGAGTTGTTCTGGATTGCCGGCCGGGCCTTTCAGATCATGGATTGGGACAGAAATCATCAGTTCTGCGGCAGCTGCGGCTGTCCGACCAAAGATAAAGATGGGGAGCGAGCCAAGACCTGTCCGCAGTGCGGCCTGGTCAGCTATCCACGCATCAGCCCGGCGGTTATCGTGGCGATCACCCGGGACGACAAGATCCTTCTGGCTCGAGCCCAGCGCTTCCCCTACGCCATGTACAGTGTCGTCGCCGGATTCGTAGAGCCGGGGGAATCTCTGGAACAGTGTGTTCACCGGGAGATAGGGGAGGAGGTGGGTATTACCGTCAAGAACCTCCGTTATTTCGGCAGTCAGAGCTGGCCCTTTCCCAATTCCCTGATGGTCGCCTTTACCGCCGAACACGCAGGGGGGGATATCCGTATCGATCCGGCGGAAATCGTAGATGCCGGCTGGTACACGGCGGATCAGCTTCCCCGTATTCCCGACAAGGTGAGCATTGCCCGAAGACTGATCGATTGGTTTATCGCTTCGACAGCTGCATAAAGAGGAGAGTACAACAGATGAGTGAACAAGGACTGACCCGGTGTCCCTGGTGTGAGGGAGCGGATCTGTACCGCCGCTACCACGACGAGGAGTGGGGGGTGCCCGTCCACGACGACCAGCGACATTTCGAGTTTCTCGTACTGGAATCTGCCCAGGCCGGCCTGAGCTGGTCCACGATCCTCAAGAAGAGGGAGAACTATCGGAAGGCCTATCGAGGCTTTGATCCAAGAGTCGTTGCCCGCTTCGGTCCTCGAGACAGGGAGCGCCTGCTCAACGATGCCGGAATCGTACGCAACCGACTGAAAATAGAGTCGTCGATCAACAACGCCAAGAGGTTTCTCGAGGTGCAGGAGGAGTTCGGCAGTTTCGACAACTACCTCTGGGGATTTGTGGGGGGCAAGCCTCTAGTCAATAAATGGAAAACTCTCTCGGAAATCCCGGCCAAAACAGACCTTTCCG
>JAGLQP010000652.1 GCA_023136785.1 Spirochaetales bacterium | reverse complement strand
GTTGAGGGTGATATGCACGACATCGGCAAGAACCTGGTCAAAGCGCTGCTGGAGGGCAATGGTTTCGAGGTGGTGGATATCGGAATAGACAACGCACCGGAAAAGTTCGTCGATGCCATCAAGGCCCACAACCCGGATGTGGTCGGTTACTCCGGACTTCTGACCACGACTTTGGCCGGCATGCCCGACCAAATCGCCGCGCTCAAGGAAGCAGGACTCCGGGACAAAGTGACCACGATCGTCGGCGGTGCCCCCGTATCGCTCGAGTTCGCCGAACGGAACGGGGTCGATCTCTACGGCAAAGACGCCAACGAGGCTGTGCTGGTCATCGAGAAGGTTCTGGGTTAAGCGGGGTTAAGCGGGCGCCGAACGAGAAAAATCATCTAGAGGCGTCCCTGGGCAGCATCGCGTCCCAGGACAGCTTCGGATAACTTCGCGGATAAACTCAAAGCTTCTCAGGAGTTCCCTGTCATTTGCAGATACCGCCCGTAGGCGTCGTCCCAGGCAGCCCTGCTCCTGGGCTGATAGTGTTTTACGGCTGATGAGCGCAGCACGATCTCCCTGCCCTGCTCTACCGTGTCGATCTCTCCCGTTCCTTTCAGCTGCATAATCAGGTTGCCGGCAGCCGTGGTCTCCGTCGGTCCGGCTACTACCGGAGTACCGGTTACATCGGCCGTCCACTGGCAGGCTTGAGTATTCTGGGTGCCGCCCCCGACCAGGTGCAGGACCTCGATCTTTTTGCCGGTAAAGCGCTCCAGCTGCTCCAGCCGGTACCTGAACTTGAGGGCCAGGCTCTCGTAAACGCAGCGGGAAATTTCGTCCATGCCCTGGGGGACAACCTGGCCCTTCTGCCGGCAGTAAGCGGCGATCTCTGCGGGCATGTCCGTCTGGGGCTGAGTAAAAACAGCCTCGTCCACATCGATAAATGCCTTTAGCGGCCAGGCCCCTTCTGAAGCAGCAACGATCTCGTCCCAGGAAATATTACTGCCTTTCTCCCGCATCCACTTCTCTCTGCACTGCTGGACGATCCATAAACCATTGATATTTCCCGCCAGGAAGGTCCTGCCCTCCGTGGCGCCCTCGTTGCCGTAACCGGAGCGGAATACCTCCTCGGTGACAACCGGGTCTCCGGTCTCCATACCGCTGACGCACCAGGTGCCCATGCTCAAGAAGGCCCAGGTCTTGTCGGTATTCACTACCGGAATACCGACCTCGGCAGAAGCGGTGTCGTGGGTAGCCGGCAAGATAACCGGAATAGCCGGCACCTCGAGCTCCTTGCATACCGCCTCCTGCACAGCGCCGATCCGGTTCCCGGGCATGGTAACAGCGCTGAACAGATCGCCGGGAATGCCCAGTTTGTCGA
>JAGLQP010000651.1 GCA_023136785.1 Spirochaetales bacterium | reverse complement strand
TAAGTTTTTCAAGCACTTTCTTATCCCGCGAGACCTCTTGATATTTTTTCTGCACCTCCGAGCGGCGGCGCAGCTTTTCTTCCAATTCCTTTTTGAGTTTCTTCTGTTCCAGGTTCATCCTGATAATGTAGTGTTCCCTATAGGTAAGAAGGGACAGATTCAGCTCGTGTCCCTTCTTGATATTGGTATAGAACGCTCCCCGGGCTGCAACGCCCGCCTCGGTGATCCTACGGGACAGCCGGATACAGTGTCCCGAGGCGGCCGCCAGCTTGGCCAACCACTGCCGTTCCCGATAGGAACGGAGCTCAAGAAGCCGCTCGAGCCTGAAGTGAAAGCGCTTCACTCCCCAATTCCTCCTCCGGAATGGATATTCCGGCGATCTCGCCCAAGCGACGATACGTTTCCTCTATCGGATGCTTCTCATCGATAGCCTGCACGAGGAACTCGTTGATCTCCGGCATCTTGGCAATCGCCTCGTCAATCTCGGCGTTCGACCCTTCCACATACGCTCCTACGTTGATCAGATCTTCCGCCTCTCTATAGGTAGCGAGCATCCGGCGAAGGGCCCCGGCGGCTTTCTTTATATTCGGTCCTGTTACCTTCTCGGCTAATCTGGACACGGACTGCAGGACGTCCACCGCGGGGTAGTGGTTTTTCTGGGCTAGATTGCGGGTAAGCACGACGTGCCCGTCGAGAATACCCCGCACTGCATCAGAGATCGGTTCGTCCAGATCATCCCCTTCGACCAGGACGGAATAAAAACCGGTCACCGTCCCCTTCGGGGAGGTCCCGCTTCGCTCCAACAGCTTGGGAAGCAGTGAAAATACCGAAGGGGTGAATCCACGGTTCGCCGGCGGCTCGCCTACGGCCAGTCCGATCTGTCGCTGCGCCCGGGCAAAACGGGTCACCGAATCGAAGAGCAACATGACGTCTTTTCCTTGATCACGGAAGTACTCGGCAATCGCCGTGGCTACATAGGCGCCCCGAATTCTCGATAGGGGAGGCTTGTTCGAGGAGGCGACGACGAGCACCGAACGTTCCAGACCTTCCGGTCCCAGGTCGTTTTCGATGAAGTCCCGTACCTCCCGGCCGCGCTCACCGATCAGGGCGATAACGCTGACGTCGGCGGCGGTATTGCGGGCAATCATACCCAGAAGGGTGGATTTGCCGATACCGCTGCCGGAGAAAATTCCCATCCGCTGCCCCTTGCCTACCGTGACCAGGGAGTCTATGGAGCGAATTCCCGTCCCGATCTTCTGTTTGATTCGGGGTCGGCGAAGCACATCCGGGGGAGACTGGTAGATTGGGTACCAGATGGAAGAACCGATATCCCCCTTCCCATCGATAGGTTTGCCCATAGCGTC
>JAGLQP010000650.1 GCA_023136785.1 Spirochaetales bacterium | reverse complement strand
GGCATCGCCGGATATGTATCTCGCCGAAAGAACCTCCCCCTGCTACAAAATAAGACCAACAAAGCCGCCCAGCGGCTCGGAGAGTTGGAGTGCCTTGATGATCCTCTGCTCACCAGGATCCACGAAGCAATCCGGGCCAAGAGTGCTCCCGACTACGATCGCCGCGGAAAAGAAGCTGTCGATCTGTTTGAGCTGGAATCGGAATGGCTGGTTAAACACCTCGACCTTCAACTTCTTCTCGATTCGGAGGCTGCCACGGTCCAGGACCTGGGCTGTCTCCTCGATGTGCTTTCGAATGCCTTTCCTCTTCCCCGCTTTCTCGCGGTGGAACAGAAGCTCCGGCGGGATCCGGCAGACAGGAGAGCCAGAAGGGCTCGGGACAGCCTTGCCCAACGCTACGGTCTATCGGGGGATGCGTTTACTGTGTACTCGGAATTTTACCGCCTTGGCCGGCAGATAGTCTCCGAACAGGCTGATCGACTGTAGGTGCGAATAAATTTCCATAAAAAAGTTGGGACCGAGGGGTTTGTAGCACGCGTGAGGACGACCTTTAAGCACTACAAAAGCCAGCCCGTTTCCCCTCGATCGCCAACTGGGAGAAGTGGGATGCCATGAAACGTCGTGCGCCTATGGCATCAATATATCTGCAACATCCGTGCCACTTTCCTTAATTCCCGGGGAGAATATATTACTCGTCTGGGTAAAGAATTATTGAAGCGGGTTTTTTCCCTGCTTCCAGGGGCCTGCTTTTTCAGTTACAGAAAGGAAAGAACCATCCCCGCCTGTTACAAAAACGTGATTGGAGGGGAGTCCGCCGCTGCGGGCATCTGCAGTAATCTTGTCGGGAAAGTTTGGATCGCTGTGGCGAATCAACTCTGGAAGATCTCCGACCATCCCCACATTGTCCGCCTTGATGATCAATACTCCAGAGATCCCGGAGAGTACAGTGATGCGCTCGAGCACTCGAGGGATGTCCTCGGCGCTGTTCACCAGATTGCAGGCCAGGGTCGCAGCGGCATCGGCCAGGGCGGCGTCCGGGGCAACGACAGTGGCCAGGTCGCAGTCCCCGAAGCTCAGGGAGTGGCCCATCAAACTGGAAGAGGAGCAGATCGCCAGAGGCATCTGCTCCGGGGTGACGCGGAAGGCCAGCTTCCCGGAGAGAGGATTGTTCCCCGCGTACAGTGCCACGGTAACAACTTCGGGGGAAATCAGAAATATATCGCCGCCGTTTTCCACGATCGCTTCCCCGGCTCCCGCCGCCCCAGCCGCTTCGACGGCCAGTTGGGCCATGGTTCCGGCCACCGCAGCCATGGGTCCCACTCCGGTCGCTGCGGAGGCGGCCTGCAGGCGCCGGGCCACTTCCGGTG
>JAGLQP010000065.1 GCA_023136785.1 Spirochaetales bacterium | reverse complement strand
GATATCGGATTTCCTGATCGGCACCCGGGGGGTGCAGCAGGGCAAGTTGATCATCAGTACCGCCGACTCATCCCATCAGCATCATTCTCATCGTTGACATCAAGACATCAACTATATTATGATTTGATGCATGAGAACGACACTTACCATCGATGAGGATGTCGCAGTAGCACTGCGGCGACTCCGACGCGAGCGAAACGAAGGCCTGAAACAGATCGTGAACGAGGCCCTGCGGCGCGGCCTGAAACAGATGACGGAGAATGAGAAACCTCAAAATCGCTACGAGACAAGATCCGTATCCTTGGGGCGTTGTCTGATCGGTAGCATCGATGATGTGGCCGAAGCACTGGCCATCGCAGAGGGTGAGAGCTTTCGATGAGGCTCGTCGATACCAACCTCCTCATCTACGCGCATGTTGCTAGTTTCGAGCAGCATCACGCCGCCCGCAGCTGGCTCGACGAAAGGCTCCGTGGCTTTGAGCCTCTGGGCCTTCCCTGGCCGAGTTTGCTGGGATTCGTACGGCTCGTTTCCAATCCCCGTATTTTTGAGCACCCGGAGCCTCTCAAAAAAGCCTGGCAGCAGGTACAGGAATGGCTTGATTGCCAGACTAGTTGGATACCCGTGCCCACCGAACAGCATCGCAAGGTTTTGGATCGCCTTTTCCTACGTTCGGATCTTCGTGGAAACTTGATACCGGATGCCCATCTGGCTGCTCTGGCTATCGAGCACGGTCTGGTATTGTGCTCAACCGACGGGGACTTCTCTCGATTTTCCGAACTGCGATGGGAGAACCCACTCGCCTGAGAGAAGCACTTCACCGTGTGAGTGAGCTGCTATAGCTCAGATGCTAGATCAGAGGATTGCGCCACTTAAGACCGGGGAAGCGGGAGAAATCAGAATCTGTACTGAACATCAAATAAAATGATGTCAAGGCATCATTGATATCTTGATATCTAAACGTGGCAAAATGACCCAATGGGCAAAATGACTCAATGAACAAAATGACCCAATGGGCAAAATGGGCCACTTGGTAATGCAGCCTGTCGCCTCCATTGGGGTTCTGTTGAAATTTTAAAGGAAAGCTTTAAAATTTCGGGTTTGTCCAATGGTACAGAGACCTGTTTCGGGATCGTACTTGTAGGGTGCGATAACACGAGTGCATCGCGCCGGTACTACCTACACCTGCACCATGTGGATCGCTTTCTGCGGGCAGATGTCCACGCAGGTGGAGCAGGCGATGCAAGCCTTCCTGTCGATGGTGGTCCGGTCGTCGGGATGGCTTATCGCGCAGCAGTGGCCGATGTTCCAGCACAGCCCGCAGGCGTTGCACTTCTCCAGGTCCACCTCGGCGTGGCCGTTGTAAACGGTGAGTTCCTGGGAGGTCTTGATGTTCTGCAGGAGCAGGTCACGAAAATCATCGATTGTTCCGTAGCCCATCTCCCCCATGTAGCCTTTCAGCTCGTCGAGCAGTTTGGGAAGCCAGTCGAAACCCCGCAGCATGGTCTCGGTGCAGACCCACACAGCATCGGCACCGACCATGATCTGCTGTACCGCGCTCTGCAGATCCCTGACACCTCCGCTGCCGATGATGAAGGGATTGCTGCCCAAGTGAAAGCGCATCTCGTAGGTATCCCGCATTCCCAGAGGTCGCAGCCAGGGTCCGGAGATGCAGCCCAGGGTAATATTCTCCTGCAGCCTGTAGATCGTACTCATCGGATTTCGGATGTCGATGTCGGGAATGCCGAGCCGGTTGGCCGTGCTGCCCACGGCTGCCGCCCCGGCCTGGAGGGATACCTCAGCTGCCTGAGCGATCAACCCCCCCTCGGGGGTGAGCTTGACGATGATCGGCACTTCGATCGCCTCTGTGATCAGCTTCACCACTTTGGGCAGAGCCACCAGATCGGAACCCAGGCTGGCCCCCGTCGCCTCTTCGATCTCCCCGCCCGTAGTCTGGACGTTGAAGGACATGTTTGGGCAGCACATGTTCAGCTCGATGGCGTGAGCGCCGGCATCCTGAAACAGCTTGGCCATACGTACCCAGCCCTCCCGATCCTTTCCGTCGTAGGTGATCGTGGGAATCAGTACGATTTCACTGGTTGCCTTGCGGGCATCCTCGAGGAGTTTCAAGGCTTGCTCGGTTTTCAACCGGGTCTCGGCGGTGAAGATGTGGATCTTCTCCTTTCGCAGCCAGCGATAGCGGGGCGGCCAGTTGATGTAGGGAAAGGGATCGATGGCCAGCTTGAAGGAAACACCGGCCCAGCCGTTGTCCTCGGCCGCCTTGATCTGATCCACAGTCTTGGCGGTGGGACCGGCGCCTACGATGAAAGGATTCTTAAAATTAAGATCTCCCATGTTTACGGAGAGATCGACGGATTTGCTCATGGATTGCCTCCAAAACCGATATTGGAAATCTAAACTTACGAGTGAGCTTTGATCCTGTCAAGAAGGGCAGTCTCGGCGCCGACTCAAGCTTCAATTGCCATCCCGCCTATTTTGCGGGTATATTATAAACAACTAACTGAGGAGGTGATCCCATGCCCCAATTCTATTTGCTTACGGTGGTATCGACAGTCGTTGCCGGCCTGGCACTGTCGTCAGACTACTTAGGGACAAAAAGTGAATTTTTCGGCAGTTTCAGATTCTTACGGAAGAACAGGAGTGTTCAGATTACAGTCGGTCTGGTAACTTCTGTGATTGGAGTTCTCAAGCTGATCTTCCGTTCTCCCGGTGAACGGGTTGTTATTGTGGGGGACTTGCTCCCCGCCGCTGTCGGGATCATCCTCGGGGTGATCCTCATCGGCGAGGCGTTTCGCCAGCACCCGAAAGCCGAAGGCGAGCCCGAGAGGGTCGAAAAATCCGTCGAGAAGGTGACCGCGGCGATCATGCCCTACCGCGTTCCCGTCGGCATCGCCGGGGTGGTAGTGGGTCTGCTTCACTTCATCTTTCCCCGCATCCTGTTCCTGTAGACCTTTTAAGGGTACACGCTCATGTTTCGTGTCATTCTAAGTATTGTATTGCTCGTTGTTTTGGTGGTCCTCATTGTGTTGAACTTGGGCTACACCACATCCTTCAATCTGTTCGGTTGGAAGTTCGAGGAGATCCCGGCAACGGCGGTTGCCCTGGTCAGTTTCGCCGTCGGTGTGCTCTACTCCTTCGCCTACTACCTGGGTCACTACTTCAGCAAGATCAGCAAGACCAAGTTTCGAAAACGGGGGGAGCAGGTCAAAGCCCGGGAGCAGGAGCTGAAGGAGAAGGAGAGGGAGCTCGTAGATAAGACTGACGATATTGAAGAGGTAAAGCGTCAGCCCCAAACCAGTGCCGGCGTACCAGAGGGCGGCAAGACGAGCCGCAGAAAAAGAGCAAAGTAGAGACACCTCTTGAGGAGGAAGCTCATGGAAAAGGTACGAATCGGTATCGTCGGCTCCAAGTTTGCCGCCGATTTTCACTGCGACTCCTACAGCAGAAACGAGCATGCCGAGTTGGTAGCAGTAGCGGCTATCGATAACCTGGAGGCGATATCCTCGAAGTGGAATATACCCCACAGCTGCGAGAAGTACGACAAGATGTTCGAGCGGGACGATATCGACCTGGTCTCCGTGTGTGTACCGAACTTCCTCCACCACGACGTGGTGTTAGCCGCGGCCAAGGCCGGAAAGAACGTGGTCTGCGAGAAGCCCCTGGCGACTACCGCAGAGGACGCCCGGGAGATGATCGACGCCTGTGAAGACAGCGGTGTGAAGCTGATGTATGCGGAGGACTGGTGTTTTGCCCCCGCGCTGAAGAGGGTTGACACGCTCATCGCCGAAGGAGGAATCGGCCGCCTTCTCTATGTGAAAGCCAAGGAGTGCCACAATGGGTCCCATTCGATGTTTGCCAAGAAGAAGGCGACCTGTGGCGGTGGCAGCTTCATTCACCTGGCGATTCACCCGATCGGGTACTTCCTATACCTTCTCGGAAAGGGCAGCAACCCGGTGGTCGAGGTAACCGGGAAGATGAATCAAGGTCTGAAGAACAACTACGTGCATCACGATTTTGAGGGCGAAGATTTCGGGCTCGGGATCCTGCGCTTTCAGAATGGGGAGTTCGGTCTTGTCGAGGGGAACTACATTACCGTCGGTGGGATGGACGACAAGGTCGAGATCTACGGAACCGAGGGGGTGCTCAAGGTTGACCTCACCTTCGGCAGCCAGATTCAGTGCTACTCCCGTCCGGGGCTGTCCTACTCGATCGAGAAGACGGACCACAATCTCGGCTGGACGAAACCCGCCGTAGATGAGTTCTACAATCTGGGTTATGTAGAGGAGCTGCGTTACTTCGTAGACTGTGTACGGAAAGACGAGCAGCCCTTCTACGGGGTCAACGGAAAGGCCGGCCTGGCCTGCATCGAGTTGGTCGAAGCGTTCTACCAATCAAACGAAACAAGCCGGACCGTTCAGGGCAGCTGGCTGTAGGGTACCTCTGGGGACTCTACAGCACACTACCCGCCCTACGGCTCTAGAACGAATTCAGAATCGTCGTAGCCTTTTTCCCGAACTCTATGAGGTCGCTGTTCCAGAACGCTCCCTCGCCCTTTGTGCTGATCAGATACTTCACCACTCCCCCTGGAACTTGTGGAGCCAGCCAGAACTCCACCTGACCCTCGCCGGTTGCCGCCATGAACACCACATGATCGGCCTGGAATCTTCCCGCCGGAACATCGACCTTCTCCTTGCCCACGGTGGCACCCTGGACACTCTCCTTGGTGAGTTCCGCCGTAGGCATATACACGCTCTGCCCGGTTACAGGAACTTCTCCTTCGTTGCCATCGGGATCCCGTGCCCGCATGCGCAGCATCTGGCTGCTCTGAGGATCGATCAGGGCTTCCCAGATCCAGAGACCTTCGGAATCTTCCCAGGATACCCGCCACCACTGCTTGCCGTCGTCGAGTTCTTTCAAATAAGCCCGCTCCATGATGATGGGATCATCCCTCTCCATGGTCCACTCAAACTTTGTGTATTCTCCGGGCTTGTAGTCCATCTGGCCGGCCCACAGCCCTCCGGCGGAAAAGGCGTAGTTGAAGGCCATCTGGGCCTGCATAACCATGTACTGGTTCCATTGGGAGCCCATGGCAGGCGCCTTGGCCTGAGCCGGCTCCGGTTCCGGGGCAACCTCCTCCTCCACCTTCTGCTCGGCGCCCTTGGAGACCCCCTTGCGCACGCCGCTGCTGATGCCGCCCGTCACCGCGTCCCCAAGCATGGAACAGCCGGAGAGCAGAACGGCCAGAACAAGAGCAGTCCCGACAACCCAGCCCAAAGTCTCGATCTTTTTCATGTATCCTTCCTCCTCGTTGTTACTTCCACGATGTAATCTTCACCAATTTTGATCTCACTAAGGCAAGCTGTCAAGAAGATATCCGATCGAGCCGGGTAATGATCATATCCAGTAGGTATCTATACCGTAACTGGTAAATATGGTATCTCGAGTAACCAGTCGGGCGTCCTCCCGTTGAGCCTGTACCGCTAATAAACGGTCGAACGGATCTTTGTGGTGGTCCGGCAGCAAGGTCGAATCGATCATGTCATCCACGGTCGGCTCAACCAGTCTAACCCGCGAATGTTCCAGAATCTCATTCTTCCAGCCTTGAAGATCCTGGATTTCGAGACGTCCCTTTTTTACCAACAGTGAAACCTCCCAGAAACTCACCGAAGAGATCATGACATTTCCCAGACTGCTCTGGTGATCGAAGAAGGAGAGGAACTCTTCAGAGACGTGCTCGGCAAGATGCCAGAACACCAAGGCGTGGGTGTCCAGTAGGAAGAGGCTCAGAAGTAGTCCTCCCAGACGTCCTCCAACGGTGCAAAGGCTTCCTCGGGGGTGGTTTTCAACCTGGGTTTGTGCTTTGTTCTGGAACGCCAGTTCTGCTTCTTGATAGGGATGATGCGGACCATCTCATCACCCTTCCGTTTGACAATGATCGTCTCTCCCTTGGAAGCTTTCTCGATCAGCTTAAAAAGCTCTCTTCGAAGCCTGGTTATGGATACGATAATCATTGTTTTATCCGTACATGTTCGTTAGTCTAATGTACGCGTACATATTAGATTCTTGAAGCAGATATGTCAACCCGGGTGCATTCTCACGGCAAATCCTACGTACCGGACCGGTCGTACACCAACAACGCGGTCGCTCTGGAAATGTTGTTGATATATCTGGGGACACGGTGTAATTTTCAGTGGGATCGAAGCAAATCGACCTATCGGGATTACCACACTCTGTTTAGTGATTGAGCTGAATTGTGGAGAACGAGTATGAGTGAAGTATGGACCATGGGAGAGCTGTTGGTCGAGATCATGCGGCCTCGGACAGGAATGACCCTCTGCGAACTCGGGGATTTCCACGGCCCCTTTCCCAGCGGCGCCACAGGCATCTTCATCGATACGGTGGCCCGACTCGGACACTCCGCCTCGATCATCAGCGGAGTGGGGGAGGATGATTTCGGCCGCTGTCTTCTCGACCGTTTTCACTCTGACGGCGTGAACACAGATTTCATCGAGGTGTTTGCGAACAAGTCGACCGGAGTCGCTTTTGTTACCTACTTCGAGGATGGATCCCGCAAATATATCTTTCACTGGGACGGCACCCCGGCGGTTATGGCAAAAACACCGGAAGTGCAGAAAATACACGGGACCGGTCCTAGATTCTTTCACGTTATGGGCTGCTCCCTCATGGCAAATAAAGAGTTCCGGCAGCGGGTCTTCGAGACGGTGGAGCTCTTCGCCCGAGAGGGAGCCCGGATCACCTTCGATCCCAACATCCGTTTCGAGCTTCTCGGAGATCGGAAGGTGGAAGAGATTGTCGGTCCGATACTCCGGCACTGCTCAATCCTTTTCCCCGGAGAGAATGAGCTGCTGCTGCTCAGCGGCAGGGAGGATGTAGAGAGCGCCACCGCGGAGCTTTTTCGGCAGCATCCTTTAAAGGTCATTGTGCTCAAGCGGGGCAGTCGCGGATGTACGGTATTCACCCCTGAGGGCAAGGAAGACATCCCCGCGTTCGAAGTCAAAGAAGTTGACCCTACCGGAGCGGGGGACTGCTTCGACGCGGGTTTTCTCTGCGGGCAGCTGGATGGGAAAAGTCTCGACGATTCGGCTCGATTGGCCGCCGCGGTGGGGGCTTTGAACGCTCAGGCCTTCGGTCCTATGGAGGGTGAGATCAATCAGGAATCTGTCGCCGCCATGCTCGATCAGGGATCGACGGCATGAAAAGCCTTGAGTTTTTCCGGAACCTCATAGAGGCTCAAAAAAGCGGAAACCCGCAGGGGATCTATTCGATCTGCAGCGCTCATCCCCGGGTGATCGCGGCAGCGATGCGGCAGGCCCAAGCTGACGATCTTCCCGTGCTAATTGAGTCTACGGTCAACCAGGTCAACCAGTTCGGCGGATATACGGGGATGAAACCCGCCAATTTTCGGGTTTTCATCCATAACGTGGCGGAACGAGTCGGTTTCCCGAAGCAACAAATCATCCTCGGCGGCGATCATCTCGGTCCCTATCCCTGGCGAAAAGAGCCGGCCGAACAGGCCATGCAAAAAGCCTACGCTCTGATTGCCAGTTGCGTGAAGGCCGGATACACCAAGATCCACCTGGACGCCAGCATGCCTCTGGGCGGAGAACCCGCTGATCCCGACGGAGCTTGGGATCCCGTTCTCGTCGCCCGCAGGGAGGCGCAGATGGCCGCGGCGGCGGAGGCTGCCTTCAAGGAAACAGGAACCTCCGAGGGCGTCCGGATCGACAGCTCCCCGCCGGTGTACGTGATCGGGACCGACGTGCCTCCGCCCGGGGGGATTCAGGCGGAAGAGGAAGCGGTGCCGGTGACTAGGGTGGAGAAGTTCGAGGAAACCATTTCCTCCTGCAAGGAGGAGTTTGAGACCGGCGGTTTGGAGGATGCCTGGACCAGGGTCATCGCGGTCGTGGTCCAACCCGGCGTGGAGTTCGGCGACCACAGCGTTTATGAGTACGATCGAGGAAAGGCCAAGGACTTGATAGCGGCGGCCCGAAATCACTCCGATTTGGTACTTGAAGGGCACTCCACGGACTATCAGCGCTCCGAGCTTCTACGCCAGCTGGTAGAGGACGGGGTGGCCATTCTCAAAGTGGGGCCGGGCCTGACCTTTGCCATGCGGGAGTGTTTGTTCGCTCTGGAAAGCATCGAGAAGGAGCTGTTGGGTGGATCGTACAAGGCCCGTCTTTCCCAGCTGGGCTTGTTCCTGGATAAAGCGATGAGTGACAATCCGGAACACTGGCGGAGCTACTATTCCGGTGGTGTGCAGGAGACGTACCTGGCACGGAAGTTCAGTCTCTCGGACCGCAGCCGCTACTACTGGCAGGTGCCGATGGTTAAAGACGCGGTCGACCTCCTGCTCAAGAATCTGGGGCAGGTGAAGATTCCACTGACCCTGCTCAGCCAGTACCTGCCCCGGCACTACCTGGAAATCCGGAAGGGCAGGATGACAGCGGATCCGGAGAGCCTGATCGCCGCGAGCATTCGCATGACCCTGCAGGATTATTCGACGGCGGTGCAGCCGAAAAACCCGAGATAAGAACGAAC
Organism: Spirochaetales bacterium; assembly: GCA_023136785.1. Classification (GTDB taxonomy): domain Bacteria; phylum Spirochaetota; class Spirochaetia; order SZUA-6; family DRHE01; genus JAFGQJ01. Next base: position 164 of record JAGLQP010000065.1, on the reverse strand, counting down.
AATTTCTATGGGGACATGGGAAGTCAGACCAGTCTGCTCATGGGACCGGAGATGTGGAGCAGAAGGCCCGTAGATTGATCGAAACCTGGGCTCCAAGCGGCGGGGCGATCGTAACCGCCGCCCAAACCATGCTGGCCGACGTGCCTTGGGAGAGTGTCCAAACT
>JAGLQP010000649.1 GCA_023136785.1 Spirochaetales bacterium | reverse complement strand
CTGTTCATCTGGGGTGTGGCGGCCTTCTGTTTCCTCAGCACGGCCTTCACGGTGGTCAACGTTCCCTATTCCTCCTTGACCCCGGAGCTGACCAAGGACTACCACGAACGCAGCAGCCTCAACGGGTATCGGGCCGTGTTTATGGTTACCGGAACACTGATCGGCGCAGGCGCGGCCCTGCCCCTGATCAACGCTCTGCCCAACAAGAACATCGGTTTTTCCGTTATGGGTGCGGTGTTCGGCGTCCTGATGATGGGGGCAGCCCTGATCACCTTCTCCTCGGTTCGGGAGCCGGTGCTTGATTCGGCGGTACGACCGAAGACGAGCTTTTTCAAATCCTACCTCTACGTCTTCAAGACCAGGCCCTTCATCATCATTCTGCTGACCTACATGTTGAACCTGATCGCCGTGTCCGTGGTCAGCGGCACGATGATCTACTACTTCAAGTACATCCACGACAACGAGGCTCTGACTACGGTGGCCCTGCTGATCCTGCTGGTCACGGCCATGATCTTCATTCCCCTGGCCGTTCTGGTATCCAAGAAAATCGGCAAGAAGACGACCTATGCAGCGGGCATGCTGATCGTCGCCCTGGCCTGTATGCTGGTCTTTGCCCTCGGGCATGAACTCGGTGTCCTTTTCGTTTTCGTGATGATGTTCGTGGCCGGCCTTGGTCTTTCCACCACCTATCCGATGCCCTGGTCCATGATTCCCGACACCGTGGAGTACGGTTACCTGCAGTCAGGGGAACGCCGCGAGGGAGGCTATTACGGCATCTGGACCCTGTTCAGCAAGGGCGGTCAGGGGCTGGCCATCGCGGTCAGCGGCTTGATCCTGCATGTCACGGGCTACGTAGCCGAGACCGCTCAGACCGGGTTGGCTCAGTTGGGCATACGGCTTCTGATCGGACCGGTTACGGCGCTTTTCTTCGTTGCAGCCGCGTTCATGCTCATCTTCTATCCCCTGAACGAGCAACGCTATCAGGAGCTGATGGACAAGATCAAGAAGATGGAGAAGGAGCGAAAGATCCAACCGGGGCAGTAGCGGGGCACCTTTACAGAAACCGGGATTTCGTTTTACATATGCAGCCATGAACTTCGTGGAAAAAATCGACGACAGAGTAAAGATTCAAAGGGTGCTGGTCAGCGTTTATGACAAAGGCGGACTGCAGACATTCATACCGGAGCTGCTTCGTCTCAATCCCGGGATAACCCTGTACTCCACGGGAGGGACTTTCCGGGGCATCGCCGATATCCTCGGCGGACAGGCGGCGGAACATCTGGTCGCCGTATCATCCTACACGGGACAGCAGGAGATGCAGGGGGGCCTGGTCAAGACCCTGGATTTCAAGATCTACCTGGGACTCCTGAGTGA
>JAGLQP010000648.1 GCA_023136785.1 Spirochaetales bacterium | reverse complement strand
GTGTTAGCCGGGGATCCACCGCAACGGTGCGTCTGCACCCATCCTGCGATCCTCAAGGCGGTCGGCCGTATCTTTCAATCCACCACCCCCTCCGTCTTCTACGGTGATTCCGCCGGTCATGGGGATTCTCAGCCCAACCTCGCCACTGCCGGGCTCACCTCGGCTGCCGAAGAGATCGGCCTCAAACCCGCGGATTTCGATCGGGGACGGCAGGTGGATTTTCCGGAATCTCCCCAGACCAAACGGTTTCTCATCGCAGGCGGCGTTCTTGCCGCGGACGGGATTGTGAGCCTGTCCAAGTTCAAGACCCACATGGTCACCCGGATGACCGGGGCGGTAAAGAACCTCTACGGATGCATCCCCGGACAGACCAAGCGAAGATATCACTTCACGTATCCCAATGCCTTCGCTTTCTCCCAGATGCTCGTGGCGCTGAATCTGCTGCTCAAACCGAAGATGCGGCTTCATATCATGGACGGTGTGATGGCCATGGAGGGAAACGGACCCCGTAACGGCGACCCCGTCCATATCGGTGTGCTTCTCTTCTCGACGGATCCGGTTGCCCTGGACACGGTGATGTGCAATCTCATTGAGTTGGATCCGATGCGAGTGCCGACCAGCGGACCTGGGGGACGTTGGGGTCTTGGTACCTACAAGATGGAGGAAATTGAAGTTGTCGGGGACTCACTGTCAGCAGCGCGCCCGGGCGGCTACAAGGTCCGCCGGGGACCGGTCAGGGATCTTTCAGCCCAAGGGATGCTATCTACAGTCGACAACCTGATCGCCCAGAGACCGGTACTGAATAAGAGAAGGTGCGCGCGCTGCGGGCAGTGCGTCGAGGCCTGTCCTGTTCAGCCGAAAGCCCTCGATTGGCAGGATGGGAACAAGAAACAGCCTCCCTCCTTCAAATATATCTGCTGCATCCGCTGTTACTGTTGTCAAGAGATTTGCCCCGAAGGGGCTATCACGGTCAAGCACACTTTTCTGAGGCTGTGATTCTGCGAACGCTTCAGAACAATTTTCCGCTCTGGTAGTCCAGGAAGGCCTGGCGGATCTCCTCTTCGCTGTTCATCACGAAGGGTCCTCCCCGAACGATCGGTTCGTTGTGGGGCACGGCGCCGAAGAACAGAAAACCTGAAAGCTCGTCGACGCCTCGAACCGATGCCTGGGCTTCCTTCTCCAGCAGGGCCAGTTCTCCGGCGGATACCTGCCGAGATTGATCGTCTCTTTCCACAGCCACGGATCCTGTGTGTACGTACAAGAAGCTATTCTCTTGTTCCGATCGAGGCGCCTCGAACAGGCTGTCTTTGCCGATGGAAACATCGAAGTAATTCACAGGAAACTGGGTCAGAGCCGGTCCGGTCGTCCCTTCGTAGCTTCC
>JAGLQP010000647.1 GCA_023136785.1 Spirochaetales bacterium | reverse complement strand
CGCCGCGCAGGCTGGTCCGAATGAGGAGATCCGAGTGGCGCTCGGAAAGCTTGTTGTCTATTAAGGTCGTGTCCTCTACCTTGATCGACCGCAGGTCGAGTAGGCGGAGGGTCCCTTGCGGCAAAACGCTCAGCAGAAGATCCCGGGCGTTGTCCTCCTGGGCGAACACCGCACGAAAGAAATTGTCATGGGGCTTATGCAGCTCCTTCTTCATACCCTAAACAACGGGCATAACAGGGCCGGTGCTTCTAAGAGTGAAAAAAAATGAGACTGCTGGATCAGGCGGAAGGGAATTCCCTACGGGACAAATAGAGTTCTGAATCAGGGCTAAGGATCGGAGAGATCGCCGGATTTCACCAGCGCGAGGAATGCTTTCACCACCTCCGGGTCGTACTGTTTGCCCGCGCCTTTCTTGATCAGAGCCACGGCATCGTCGAAGCTCATCCGCTTGCGGTGCGGTCTGTCGCTGGTCAGGGCATCGAAGACATCCGCCACGGCGATGATGCGGCCGGGCAGAGGGATATCCACTCCGGCCAGGTGTTCCGGATACCCCGAGCCGTCAAATCGTTCGTGGTGATACAGGACATGGGGGATCGCCTGCTTCAGGTAGGAGATATCCTGGATCATCCGCTTTCCCTTCAGCGGATGCTCCTGAACCGCCTTCAGCTCGCTCTTTTTCAACGGTTCGGGCTTCTGCAGGATCGAATCGGGGATACCGATTTTGCCGATATCGTGGAGCAGAGCGCCGATCTCCAGGTTGAACATCTCCTCTTCTTCCAGTCCCATCTCTCTGCCGATCAGTTTTGAAACTTTGGCGACCCGATCCGTGTGTCCCTTGAAGAAGGAGTCCCTGTCTTCGATGGCATGCACCACCGTGTTGACCGTATCGAGGTAGGCTTTGGCCAGCTGACGGTTCTTGCGCTGCAGATAGGAGATCAGCAGGGCCCCGGTATCCCGAAGGCGAGAGCTCAGCGCTTTCATGATCGTGAACGCCAGGACCGGGGCCGTGTAGAGCAGGGTCTCAAAGTCCGTGCGGGAGATCTCCATGATCGTGGTCGACTCCAAGGTCCTGGCGGTGGCGGAGCGGGGTCCCGCGTCCAGCAACGCCATTTCCCCGAAGAACTCCCCGTCGCTGTGGACCCCCAGGACGAACTGCTCCCCGTCCTCAAACTTCTTGGTGATCTCGATCTTGCCGCGGAAGATGATGCAGAAACGCTCCGCCGCGGTGTTCTCTTCTATGATCACCGCGCCCTTGTCGTAACGGCGCTCCACGGTGATCTTGTCGATCTGGTGGAGGTCGTATTCCGACATCTCGGAAAACAGGGGGATTCTTTTGAGTTTGTGTATTTTCGAGCCTTTCGTCACCTGCCCTCCGCCGATATCT
>JAGLQP010000646.1 GCA_023136785.1 Spirochaetales bacterium | reverse complement strand
CTAAGCTGTGGGTCGCAGGTTCGAGTCCTGCTGGACGCGAAATCGAGGGATCGACCCGGGATCAGTCGTGTCGACGGCGTTTTCGGGCCGCCCCGCCGCCGTTTCCGCCGAATATGATGATCACCTTCACAAAAACCTCCGATTAATCTCTTCGATTAATCTCTTCGACCCATTTACCGCCTTCAGTGCCCTTCCCCGCGGAGCATACTGAGGGCATGTTCCATGATCGGGATGAGGACACCGGTGCACAGGCGCACCGCCTTCACAGATCCCGGAAAGTTGACGATGATCGTGTTCCCTCGAATACCGGCAACCCCCCTGGAAAGAACCGCCGTGGGAGTTTCCCTGTAGGATTCGGCGCGCAGGATCTCGGCAATTCCCGGCAGCTCCCGCTCGCAGTAGCTGCGGGTCGCCTCGGGAGTGACATCCCGGGAAGAGATCCCGGTCCCGCCGGTGGTCAGGATGAAATCGGCGTCGGTATGACGATCGAAGGCGTCGTTGATGGCCTGAATCTCATCGGGAACGACCTCCCGCCGGATCTCGCAGTCGCTGAGGGCTTCCCGAAGGATCGACACGATCTCCGGACCCGAGCGGTCCTCGTACTGACCGCGGGAAGCCCGGTCAGAGATCGTAATAACACACACTGTCACTGCTGATCGTTCCTCCCTGAATCACCTTGGTGAACATGCCCTGCCGGGGCATGACGCAGTCTCCCACGGCCTGATAGATCGCGCAGCCGTGGTGACACTCCTTGCCGATCTGGGTCACCTCGAGGACCACCTCACCCAGATGCAGGCGAGTCCCTATGGGCAGGGCGGCCAACTCGATTCCTTCGGTGGTGATGTTCTCGGCAAAGTCTCCGCAAGCGATCTCGATGCCCTTGCCCCGCATGGTCTCGATATCCTCGTTGGCCAAAAGCGATACCTGCCGGTGCCAGGGCCCGGCGTGGGCATCCCCTTCGATGCCGTGACCGGACCGAAACACCGCCTTCTCCACAGGAGTCTTCTGCACCCCTTTAGCTTCAGAAGTATTGATGGAGAGGATTGAAAAAGACTTAGGCATTTCCCGACCCTCCCAGAGTTTCTTTGGTTTTCTCGAGCAGGCGGATTTCCCCGATCCTCATGCCGGTATCCACGGCCTTGCACATGTCATAAATCGTCAGTGCGGCGACGGACACCGCCGTCAGCGCCTCCATCTCCACGCCGGTCTTTGCCTCGACCTTGGCCCGCGCCTCAACGCGGATTCCGGACGGGTCGCGCGACGGCTCGAAATCGACCGTCACTTGCGTCAGGGGCAGGGGATGGCAGAGCGGGATCAGCTCCGAGGTCCGCTTCGCCGCCTGGATCCCGGCCAGGCGCGCGGTGGCGAGCACGTCGCCCTTGGGC
>JAGLQP010000645.1 GCA_023136785.1 Spirochaetales bacterium | reverse complement strand
CGTTCCGGAATGCAGCCCCCGGAGGGACCGCCCAGCTGCACCGCTTTGAACTTCTTGTCGTTCTGGATTCCCCCACCGATCTCGTAGATCACCTCACGCAGGGTTATGCCCATGGGTACCTCGATCATACCCCCATGTTTGATCTTTCCGGCCAGAGCAAAAACTTTCGTCCCCTTGCTCTTCTCGGTTCCTACGCTTGCGTATGCTTCGCCACCCATGCGCAGGATCGGCGGAATGTTTCCCAATGTTTCCACATTGTTGATATTCGTAGGTGCTCCCCACAGACCCCGCTCTGCGGGAAAGGGCGGGCGGATGCTGGGCATTCCCCGTTTGCCTTCGATCGAAGCCATCAGGGCCGTTTCCTCACCGCACACGAACGCCCCTGCCCCTTCTTTGAGGTGAATTTCAAAGGAAAAATCGTTCCCCAATATACGACTGCCCAGGAGGTTCCTCTCCTCGGCTTGACGGATGGCCAACTCCAGGCGTTTGATTGCCAGGGGATACTCGGCCCGTACGTAGATGTAGCCCTCGTCAGCTCCGATGGCATAGGCGCCGATGGCCATCCCTTCCAATACCGCGTGGGGGTCCCCCTCGAGAAGGGAGCGGTCCATGAAAGCGCCGGGATCTCCCTCGTCGGCGTTGCAGACCATATACTTCTTGATCCCCTTGCTGGCGCGGGCAAAAGACCACTTCAAACCAGTGGGAAAACCCGCACCACCTCGGCCGCGCAAGCCCGAAGTCTTGATCGCCTCGATGACCTCCTCCGGGCTCATCGAGGTAACCGCCTTCCGCAGCGCCGCGTACCCTTCGGCGGCCAGATAGTCTTCGATGGATTCGGGATTGATCACACCGCAGTTTGCCAGCACGATCTTTTTCTGCTTGGAGAGGTACGGATAGTCGAGAGGAATCAGATACTCCTCGACCGGATTCCCACCGATCAGGTGCTCCTCGATAACCCGACGGGTTTTCTCCGGATCGAGCTCTCCATAGAGAAAGCGGCTGCCGTCATCGAGGCGAAGCTCGATCTGAGGTTCCCTGTGGCAGGCTCCGATGCAGCCGGTGACTGATAGGGGTATCGGCAGCTTGCGCCGGGTCAGCTCTTCCTGCAGGGTTTCGTAGACCTGCCGGGCTCCGGAGGCAATTCCGCAGGATCCCAGCCCAACAAAGATTTCAGTCATCACTCAACCGCCTTGCGTACGACCTTCTTCAATTTGTCCCCGGTAAGCCGGCCATGGACCTCCTGGTCGAGCATGACCACCGGGGCGAGGGAACAGCAGCCCAGACAGGCTACCTTCTCGACGGAGAACTGCCCGTCCTCCGTTGTCTGTCCCGTTTCGATACCCAGCTCGGTCTTGAGGGCCAGATCCAACCCCTCGGCGTCGTTCAC
>JAGLQP010000644.1 GCA_023136785.1 Spirochaetales bacterium | reverse complement strand
AATCTTACGATGCCGGTGCCTTCTCCTTGGGAGTAATCGGCGCCGGTCCCCTGTTCAATACCTGGCTGGCCTATGTCAATGGCCGCAAGCGTCTGTCCTTCACTCCTTACGGGGACCAGGCGATATTCATGACACGTGAGGCATATCAGCGGGTCCGTGGATTTCCACAGGTCCCGATTATGGAGGATGTAGGGATGACAGAACGCTTGAAGCGGGAGCGCCTGCGGGTAAAGCTTCTCCATACCAGGGTCCTGACTTCCGACAGACGCTGGAAGAAACAGGGCTACCTGGTCAATTTCCTGAAAAACACCACCCTCTATATGCTCTACAGGATGGGTGTTTCGCCCTGGAACCTGGCTGGATACTACAAACCAAATTATGACAAAATAAGTAAGATTAATTGACCACCAGTCGTCTGAGTCGGTAACGATAAAGTAACTGCGTTGATAAAATAGGAGAAAAGGCATGAAGAAATATATTGTGCGGCTGGTTATCCTGGTGGTCATTGTAGCCGGGGTATTTGCTCTGATCCGGTTTACACCGGTCGGGGATTATTTGAATCTTCAAAGCCTTCAGGAGAACAAGGAAGCCCTGAAAGGATTCGTAGAGAGGAATTATCTCGTTTCGGTTTTGGTGTATATAGGCCTATATATCCTCATCGTAGCCCTTTCCATTCCGGGGGCAACCTGGTTGACCCTGTTGGGAGGATTCTTCTTCGGTGTGGCCTTTGCAACGATTTTTATCAACATCGGTGCCACTATCGGAGCTACGATTGTATTCCTGGCTGCGCGATTCTTCCTCGGGGAGATGATACAGAACAAGTACGGTGAAAAGATGGCCAAGTTCAATAAGGAGGTAGAGGCGAACGGAAGCAACTACCTGATCACACTCAGGCTCATTCCACTCTTTCCTTTTTGGATGATTAACCTGTTCGCCGGAGTTACCAAGATCAAACCTCGTACCTTCATCTGGACAACCAGTCTGGGTATCATTCCCGGCTCCGCCGTTTATGCCTACGCCGGTTTTGCTGTCAATGACCTCGGAGAGGGAGGGGTACCAAAGAATATCATTTTCGCCTTCCTCCTTCTGGCCGTATTGAGTATAGTGCCTGTGGTCGTAAAGAAAGTCCGAGCACGGAGAGCCCGCAACCAGGTGGAAGCTACCGCTGCACAGTAGGCCAATGATGTCCGTATCAAAACGAGAGCGAGTCATTCTGTTTTTGAAAGACTTCCAGGCGGGACGGGTGAAGACCCGCCTGGCCGCTCGTCTTGGTGATCAAGGTGCCCTGGAGATGTACAGAGCCATGGTCGCCGATCTGCTGGCAAATCTGGAACCTTTGAAAGACATCATTGTTCCCTATTTCGATAGTTATCCTGAAGCAATAGAATCTG
>JAGLQP010000643.1 GCA_023136785.1 Spirochaetales bacterium | reverse complement strand
GGCGGGGAGTACCTGCTCCTCGACACTCAAGGGCGGATCTGGCTGTTCGCCTACTCCCTGGTCAGTCAGATCACTCCGGGCAGACGGATGTGGGCGTTTCTCGTCGGCCCGGACGGCACGCGTTACGATCTGTTGGCCGCCCTGATCGAGAACAATGATCTGAAGGTGATCGTTGGCAGCCGTTATCCCATCGAGAGGGCGGCGGCCGCCTACCGGGAGAACAAGAACGGCCATGCCACGGGGAAGATCGTTATCACCGTTTCGGGGTAGGCGGGGAATTGTACCGTCCACCGCTACCCGACTACTTTCCGTGGCAGTACTTGTACTTCTTGCCGCTGCCGCAGGGGCAGGGATCGTTTCTACCCACCTTTGGATAGTTCCGTTTGACCTGGATCTTGTTGGGCTGGGCTTCGGCCCGCTCTCCGGTGGCGGAGAATCGAGCGGACTGGCGGGTCAGCATGGAGGTTGGGGCGCCGCGACCCATGGGCCGGCCTCCCTCCGCTGGACCGCCTGAGCGGGTGCCGGCGGCCGCTCGGGCAGCTGCCGGACTACCGCCGCCTCCGGCGCCAAACTGACCGAGCAGGGTGTGCCGGGCGTCGCCGAAGTCCCGCCGGCGTCGCTCCTGGGGATCTACGGTGCGGATCCGTACCTGGAGAATCTTCCCGGCGATGGCTTGACGAATTTCGGCGAGCATCGAGTCGAAGATCTGAAATCCTTCCAGCTTGTACTCCAGAAGGGGATTCTTCTGTCCGTACGCCCTCAAGTATACCGCTTCCCGCAAGGCCTCGAGGCCCTCCAGATGGTCCTGCCAGCGGGTATCTATGTTGCGCAGGTATTCGAAGCGGATGAACAGGTTCAGGTTTTCCTGTCCGGCTTCCTCGGCCTTACCTTTCAGGTCATCCTCCAGCTCCTGAAGAACCAGAGCCCTAAGTTGGTCGGGACTTAAACCCTGCAGCGACTCCGTTCCCGCTCGGGGGGAATAGTAGAGGGTGTCTTTCAGGCGAGTGATAAGCGTGGCCAGGCGATAATCGTCGTCCCCGGGCATCTCCCGGTATTCATCCATCAGTTCATCCAGGATCTCCGCCACCGCCGACAGCACCCGTTTTTCTAGATGTGCATCATGGAGAATCTCGTCCCGGCGGGTGTACATGAACTTTCTCTGTTCATTCAGCACATCGTCGTACTCCAACAGGTGCTTCCGGATCTCGAAGTTTCGCTCCTCCACCCGTTTCTGAGCCCTCTCTATGGCCTTGTTGACCCAGGGATGGTAGATCGGATCTCCGTCCTGCATACCCATCTTGCCCATCAGACCTTTTAGATTCTCTCCGCCGAACAGCCGCATCAAATCGTCATCCAGGGAAATGAAGAAACGGGAAGAACCGGGATCCCCCTG
>JAGLQP010000642.1 GCA_023136785.1 Spirochaetales bacterium | reverse complement strand
CGAACTCGTTGTTGGTCCCGTAGGTAATGTCCTGCTGGTAAGCTTTCTTCCTGCTATGACTGTCCATCCGGGCCAGCACGACCCCAACAGAGATGCCGAGGAGGCTGTAGATCCTGCCCATCCAGTTGGCGTCCCTCTCGGCCAGGTAATCGTTCACCGTTACAACTTGGACACCCTTGCCGGGCAGGGCGTTCAGGTAGGCGGCGGTGACGCTGGACAGAGTCTTTCCCTCCCCCGTTTTCATCTCCATGATCTTGCCCTTGTGGAGCACGATCCCGCCCATCAGCTGAACATCAAAAATCCGTTCCCCCAGAGTCCGGCGAGCCGCCTCTCGAACCAGGGCGAAGGTTTCCGGCAGCAGAGAATCCAGAGATTCACCGTCCTGGTATCGTTTCCTATACTCCGCCGTTTTTTCCTGGAACTCCTCCGAACGGAGGGCGAGCATCTGATGTTCCAGCGCGTTGGTCTTCCGAACCAACGGTCCCAGAGCTTTCAGATCCCGTTCACGCTGCGATCCCAGGATCTTGGTGAGAATGTTTTCAGCCATGCCTTCAATGTAGCTTTCCGCGGCTCCCCGGTCAAGGATCGTTGATTGACAGCCGAAGCGCTGTGAGTGTATAGTCGGTTGGAACCGATTCCTCTTCGACATGAAGTATCCAATATTATTTATAGCCATCGCAAGTTTGTTTCTCTCCTCCTGCGCCTCGAAAGAGCTGGAGGAGCTGTCCCGGGAGGAACTGTTTGCGCTTCAGATCGGCAAGATGGACAACCAGATCGATCTGTTCCAGATCAATGGGGTCATGGCCAGCGCGAAGAACCGCGTCTTCATGCGGGATGGGCTGTTCTACATAGCCAACGGCAACTCCGCCAAGATCATGGAGCTGTCCTCCTACGGAGATCTCATTTTTCTGCTCTACAATCCTGCGGAAAATCCGCCTCCCACATCTTTTCGCCAAAGTGACTCTGAGCAGGTTGCCACGACCCGGCGGGCAGTGGCCTTTCCGCTGCGCCGGATCGGCGAGCTGGTCGTCGACAGCGAGAAGCGCCTGTATGTAGAGGATGCTGTGAGTGAAGAGCGGCAGGTGAAGGACAAAGACTTGAACGTCCTTCTGGACCGGGTGATTCTGCGCTTCGACCGTCACGGGTCCCTGGTCGATTTTATCGGCCAGGAGGGAATCGGGGGAACTCCCTTTCCCTATATCGACAGTCTCTACATCACCGATCGGGACGAGTTGGTCGTGATCTGCAGAACACCTCGGTTCTGGCACGTATTCTGGTATTCCGCCGGCGGAGTTCTTCTGTTCCAGGTGGATATCGATCAGGACCATCTGCCCACTTACAAGACAGATGAGGAGTCCGTCTTGACTCTCGGAAAAATCCTGCCGGATCGAAAT
>JAGLQP010000641.1 GCA_023136785.1 Spirochaetales bacterium | reverse complement strand
CAGAGGCGGACAAGGCCCTCTATCAGTCCAAGGAGATGGGGCGCAACCAGGTGAGCGTTCAGCAATAGACCCCCTAGACGGACACCCGGACACCCTCCGACCTTGACTTTTACCAGAAAAATGAGTAACTAAAGCCCTCTTGGAGAAAGTGTGATGAAAAAAGTAATCTATATTCTCATTGCCGTAGTATTTCTCTCTTGCTCGGGAAGTACCCACAACAACGTAGAGGAATATCCGAACATCCTCACGCCGGAGACAATTTCTTTTTTACTTTCCGAGAAACCGGAAGAAGTTGATCCGGGCTTGTATCTGTACAGAAACAAACTGACCCGTTCCATAGTTGAAAACTTCTACACTCGGGTGACCGCGGACAGGGACATTACCGAAGCGATCCTCGCCGCTGCCGATGCCAATGACATCTCACTGCCTCTGGCTTTTTCAATGGCCTGGGTCGAGAGCTCATACCGGGTCAGGGCTTTGAACCGAAACTCCAACTCGGTGGACCGCGGCCTGTTTCAGCTGAACTCCCGGACGTTCCCCAACCTCAAAGAGGAACAATTCTACGACCCCGAAATCAACGCCGAACACGGTCTTGCCCATTTTCGTTACTGCTTGGAAACCGGGGAAAATGAAGTGGTCGCTCTGGCCATGTACAATGCAGGGGTCAACCGGGTGCGCAGAGGTACGCCGTACAGTACCCTGCACTACGTAGCCCGCATCCTGGACAATGAGCGGCAGCTCTTGGAATCTTTCGAACAGATGCTCACGGACAACGGGGAGATCGCCAGTTCGTCTTGACACCGCAAAAGCTTTCCGCCTAGCATTACCTCCATGATCGTCGTCCTGGAACACAACATAAAAACTCGGAACAAGAAGCATATTGTTTCATTTCTCGAGCAAAAGGGATTTCGTATCCGAGAGATTCAGGGCGAGGAAGAAACGATTCTGGGAGCCGTGGGAATCATTCCCATCGATCTGAGGGAGGTTGAACTTCTCCCCGGGGTTGCCCGGGTCATACCCATCACCAAACCCTACAAACTGGCTTCGCGGGAGTTCAAGAAAGAGGACACTTCGATACCCGTTGGACCGGTGAAGATCGGCGGCTCCCGGATCGCCGTTATCGCCGGACCCTGTTCGGTCGAATCCCGGGAACAGATCATGGAAATTGCAGCCCTGGTACGTGAATCCGGTGCTGTGATCCTGAGGGGAGGAGCGTATAAACCCAGATCCTCCCCGTACGCCTTCCAGGGACTCGGAGAAGAGGGCCTCAAACATCTCAAGGACGCAGGGGAGCGGAACGGAATGCCGGTCATCTCCGAGATCGTTACCCCGGAGCACGCTGAGATGTTCGCCGAATACGCGGACATCATGCAGATCGGTGCCCGCAATATGCAGAACTTCG
>JAGLQP010000640.1 GCA_023136785.1 Spirochaetales bacterium | reverse complement strand
AGCATACTCTAGGAGGACGGACCCGTGATCACAGTAGGATTGATTGGCGCCGGTTATATAGGACCGATTCATTTAGGGGCACTGGCACGGCTGGGCGGTGTGAGGGTGAAAACAGTTATCGACGTGAACGGGGAGCTGGCCCAGAAAGCAGCTGCCGCCTACAACGTGCCCAACTCAGGGATGGATCACCGGGAGGTGATCAACGATCCAGAGATCGATGTCATCCACAACTGCACGCCGAACAAGTATCACTACCAGATCACCAAAGAGGCGCTGGAGGGGGGTAAACAGGTTCTCTCGGAAAAACCCTTGGCCATGGATCTCAAGGAAGCGGAGGAGCTGGTCGAACTGGCGGAGAAGAAGCGGGCGATCACGGGGATCGATTTCTGTTACCGCTACTATCCCGTCGTGCAGGAGATGGCCGTACGGGTGCGGCGGGGAGACGCCGGAGCGGTGCGCATGGTCTCGGGAAGCTACTTTCAGGATTGGCTCTCCCGGGAGACAGACTGGACCTGGCGGCTGCTGCGCTCGGAGAGTGGAGAATCCAACATCACCGCCGATCTGGGCAGCCACTGGTTCGATCTGATCCAGTTCGTTACCGGGCTGAAGGTCGAGGAGGTCATCGGCGACCTGGCCACCCTGATTCCGGTGCGCAGGAGGCCGACCCGTCAGGTTCTGGCCTTCGAGAAGGTGGAGGAAGTGGAATCCGAGGAGGTCAAAGTGGAGCTGGAGGACTACTCATCGGTCCTGTTCCGGCTTTCCAACGGAGCTCCCGGTTCCTTTACCACCAGCCAGGTCTGTGCCGGGCGTAAGTCCGACACGGAGTTCCAGATCTACGGATCCGACTGCTCCTACGCCTGGAACCACAAGGAGGCCACGGTGCTGTGGATCGGCCACCGAGAGAAGGCCAACGAGATCCTGATCGAGAATCCCACCCTGCAGGATCCCAGCACCGCTGCCTACGCCAGCCTGCCCGCCGGGCATCCTCTGGGCTACCACGACGCGGTGATGAACCTGTTCAAGGATTACTACGAGGCGGTGGAGGGAGGCGGCAAAGGGGGCGAGCTGCGGCCGACTTTCCAGACCGGTTTCGAGGAGATGAAGATCCTCGAGGCGATTCTCGCGAGTCATAAAAAACGCAGCTGGGTCGAGGTCAAAGTCTAATGGGTGAGGATCGAGGGAGGAGGTAAAAGGTATGAGTTCCCAAAAGCGGGAGATCCGCATCGAGTGCCTGCGCCCCGGCCAGTTGAACGAGGAGCAGGAACGCTGTCCCCTTGTCTTCGTACCGATTGGGCCTTTGGAGTACCACGGACCCCATCTGCCGGTGGGGATGGATGCGATCAACGCCACCCAATGCGCCCTGGAGGCCTGCCGGCGGCTGGGCAAGGGAGTGGTTCATCCCAC
>JAGLQP010000064.1 GCA_023136785.1 Spirochaetales bacterium | reverse complement strand
TGGGACGGCGAGTTCGAGCCCTTCATGGAGGACCTTGAGCCCTACATCAAGCGGGATAACTTCGACACCTCGGATTTCCTCCCCGGGCTTTGGGAGCAGTCCGGAAAGTGGGCCGGAAAAATCATGGGCTTCCCCTTTTCCAACACACCCCAGACTTTAGCCTACCGCACGGATTTGATAGACGATTTTCCCGAGAACTGGGATGAGTTTTTTGAGGTCTGTGAGGAAATCCACGATCCCCCAAATCTCTATGCCATCGCCATTCCCGGTATAAAGGAGCAGCTCAGTGGTCTATGGATGATGGTACAGTGGTCCTTGGGAGGCGCCTGGGCCGACGAGAATTGGAACCTCACTATAGATTCGCCGGAAACACGGGAGGCACTGAAGATTACAAAAAAGTGGTTTGACTACACTGATCCCGCCGCTCCAGCTTGGGGACTGCCCGAGTCAGACGCCGCCTTCCTCAACGGTAATGCCGGTATCGCCTTCTCCTGGCCGACCCTGGCCATTGCTCCCAATGGGGATAACCCTGAGAAATCAAAGGTTGTGAATAAGTGGGCAGTCGCTCCCATACCTTATGCGAAAAATGGAGTGACTGTGCTTTCCTCCTGGGACATCGGTATCCCCAAGGAAGCCAAGAACAAAGACGCAGCCTGGGAGTGGATCAAGTTTTACACCAACGCGGAGAAGCAGCTGAAGAATTTCAAGGATTACTCGATCCTGCCCTCGAGGGAATCTGTTTGGGAGATGCCGGAGGTAAAGAGCGACAAGCTCTATCCCCACAAGAAAGCTTCCGATCAGGGGGCGATCATCTGGTGGCGGATCCCCGCCGGCACAATGGCAGAGGCTACAATCAGAGACGCTGTGGCCAATTACGTCACCGGACAGTGGGACCTGGAGAGGTCGGTTAAGTTCATGGAGAATGGTCTCGCCAAGGTACTGGAGGAGTATCCACCTGCACCGGGAGTAAAGAACACGGGCAGGTAGAGTCCTCTTGCACGGTTGATTATGATGGTTAGACCTCTCATACAGAGAGGTCTAACCGTTTTAGGAGGATGAGTAATCGATGCTGATTTCCAGACACATTCATCAAACCGCATCCGACCGGATCTGGTCGTGGGCGTTTCTTCTGCCGGTTGTAGCCGTCCTGATGATCGCAGCTTTCATTCCCCTCGGGTACGGACTCGTGTTGAGCTTTTTTCGTTACAAGCTGACGATTGCTACATCGAGACCGGCATTCATCGGACTGCAGAATTACTTCAACATGTTTCGGGATGAGATTTTCATCAAATCCCTGACAAACAATGTTGTGTTTGCTCTGCTCTCGGTTTCTATTGAATTGGGAATCGGAGTCATGGTGGCCATGATGCTTTCCGACGACAACCGGATGAGCCGGTTGATGACAACCTTTTTGATGGTTCCCATGATCATAGCCCCCGTAGCTGCAGGAACGCTGTGGCGCATGATGCTTGATAGAACCTATGGGGTAGTGAACTATCTGCTCAGTTTCGTGGGGATTCCACCGGTATCGTGGATTGGCGACTACCGGATCGCTCTATACACCGTAGTTTTTGTAGACTGCTGGCAGTTTATTCCCTTCGTGGCCCTGTTGGTGCTTTCGTCGATCAAGTCGATCCCTCAAAGTTTCCTGGACGCCGCCCGGGTGGATGGCGCCTCTCCGTGGAAAGTATTTACCAAAGTGATGCTTCCGATCACGTCGCCTGTAATCATCATCGTTGCCATGATTCGCTTTATCGATGCCTTCAAGATCTTCGACGTCGTCTTCGTCATGACTCAAGGAGGTCCGGGGAACGCAACCGAGATGTTGCCGACCTATATCTACAGGCAAGGGATCAAGTTTCTCGACGTAGGCTACTCCTCCGCCACGGCGATATTATTCATTATCGCCATGTCGCTGATTGCCTGGGTATTTTTACGCCTGAGAAGCTTGCAGTTGAGGAGGCTGGGATAACTATGCGAGTTGGATCAAGAAGAGTCAAACAGAGTTATCTAAGCAACTTCATCGGATTCCCTACGCGGATCATCATTTTGCTCATTCTCTTTGTAGTAATTCTTTTTCCTTTCTACTGGATGATCACCAACGCTTTCAAGCTGGAGCAGGAATATTACTCCAGTCCCCCAATTATGTTTCCCTCCCGTATTACAGGGCAGAATTTCATCGATATCGTGCAGAAGTATGAAGTATTCAAGGGATTGATAAATTCGATCATGATCGCTACCGGAGCCACTATCTTCACCGTGGCATTCGGAAGCATGGCGTCATATTCTCTCATCAATGGGGCTCTTCCCCGCAGGCTAAAAGGTGTTTTTGCAGGCTGGTTTCTCGTGCAAAAGATGTATCCGGCCATCGTTGTTGCTGTCCCGGTATTTTATATCATCCGCTCTCTACGGCTGATGGACAACGTTCTCTCCCTTATCATTATGAATACCAGCTTCAATCTTCCCCTTGTGATTCTGCTGATGATCGGTTTCTACCAGGAAGCTCCCTTCGAAGTGGAAGAACAGAGCATGCTGGATGGCTGCACCTTACCGCAGAGATATCTGTACGTTACCACACCGATGGTAAAATCCGGACTTATAGCGACGGGGATGCTCACCTTTGTGTACAGCTGGAACGAATTTCTCTACGCCGTCATTCTCACTGTAAACAAATCAAAACCACTGACCGTGCTTATAGCGGGTTTTATTACGGATAAAGCTCTGATCTGGGGACCCATGGCTGCGATGGGATGTGTCGTCGTATTTCCCGTGTTGATGATCATGTGGTTGATGCAGAGGGATTTTATCGGCGGAATCTCCGCAGGTGCCTTGAAAGGCTGAGCTGTAGTATACGACCATGTTCTCTGAATATTCACCGATACAGAAGAGCAGGATGAGCACGATCCTGAAATCTATTCTGAACAACAAGAGGGTAACCAGAAACCGGCTCGGGGAGATCCTCAGGCTGAGCCCGTCTTCAATCGTGAAATACATCAAGATCTTGATGGATCTCGGACTGGTTCAGGAAACGGACCAGGAATTATCGACCGGTGGCAGAAGATCGACTTTCATAGAACTCAATCCCGCGGTGGGTATCAACATAGCAGTTTTACTCGATGTTTCTGAGATGAAAGGCGTGTTGATAAACACGATCGGTGAAGTCCTTTCAGAGCACTCGGTTCCCATTTTTTTTGGTATAGATAAAGATGAATTGATCGCTGCCTTACTGCAGCTGCTCGACGGTTTGGTGGCTGAAGCCTCGAAGTTCAAGAAAAAAATCTTTGGGATCGGTATAGGTTTGGGGGGATACATAGATCCAAAGCGAGGCATTTCACGCGAGTATTTGTTCGCAAAAAACTGGTATGACGTTCCTTTAAAAGAGCAGATTGAAGCGAAGTACAACATTCCCTGTTTCCTGGTGAATGATGCCAACGCCTGTGCTCTCGGCGAAAAATATTACGGGCGCGGCTTAGGTGTAGAGCATTTCCTCTGCGTGTGGTTGGGAGAAGGAATAGGGATGGGAATCATCGTAAACGGTGAGATATATTCGGGGAACAGCTACTACGCAGGAGAGTTCGGGCATACCCACGCTACCAACAACGGCCAACTCTGTTTTTGCGGGCATACCGGTTGCCTGGAAACGATCAGCTCCAAGCAGTACATCCTTTCTACTATCAGGGAAGGCCTTCATCAGGGAGTGAACAGCGAAGTACTGAAGTACTGTGATAATGATTTCTCAAAATTACAGATCGAGCATTTGGTTACGGCCGCCAACAATGGAGACCGTTTGGCCCGCAATGTTTTCGAACAGACCGGGCGCCATTTGGGCGAAAAACTGGCAGATATAGCCAATATCTTCAATCCCGAGATGATTGTTCTGCGCGGTCCTGTCATCGATAGAAACCGATTTCTCTTCGAGACGATCGAACGAATTGTGATGAACTTGAGTCTTCGGCAGATAGCAAAATCATTGAAGATCATATACTCGGAAGAACAATCGGACATCCGCGTTCAAGGCATCAGCAGTGTTATTCTGCACGATTACTTCACTCAGTGACAGCAGGAAAGGATTCGTATGACATCCCGGCAGCGGGTAGAGGCTTCTTTCAGACACCAGCAACCGGATCGAACGCCCATTTTTGAATATGTATTACTTCCGCCGGTGGCCGAGCTTATTCTAGGCAGACCCTTTGTAGAGTATCTTGGAGGGATGCAACCGTGGCTCGCCGCGGCGGAATCTGTCGGCTTCGAACAAACGCTTCGCAGGTATGCCCAAGATCGGGTGGAGCTTGCCTCGAGATTGGAACATGACCTGCTTTTCTTAAGCCCAAACCCGGTACCGGGAGAAGCGTACTTCTACGATCCCTTAGATGAATTGGGCAGCCATTTCGAGCTGAAGGAGAAAGGAGATCCTGTCGAGCGCCTTCGAGAGCGGAACCTGCGGGTATCTGAATCTATGATGGGAGAGCTGCCTCGCGAGTGCTACCTCGTTTATGAGCTCGTTCGGGAGCAGATGAGGAGCAGAGATCTCGATCTACCGATCCTGGCTCCGGCCTACTTTCACGGGATCTGGACCGACGCAGACCTGATGCAGGTGATGGTTCTGGCTCCGGAGGTAGCGAAACAACATTTCTCCTTAGCTACACAGAGAGCGATCAAAGTAATCGATGATTATATAGAGATCGGCATCGATATGGTAGGAATCGGCGGAGATTTCGCCGGTAAGCGCCTCCTAATCTCTCCCGATTCCTACAGAGAGTTCATCGTTCCCGAGGTTCGGACCTGTGCGCGAGCCCTCAGAGAGGCGGGGATGTATTCGGTCAATGCCACGGATGGAGATATCTGGCCTGTAATCGACGATTTCCTGTTCGGCTGCGAGGTAGATGCCTATCTGGAAATCGATATGAGCGCGGGAATGGATCTGGCAAAGCTGAAAGCTCGCTATGGAGGCAGGATTCTTTTTTTCGGGAACATGGATTGTGGGAACGCCCTGAGTTTTGAAAAACCGGAGGGGATAAAAAAGCTAACCTTTGAAATTCTTGGAGCAGGCAGGGGGCAGGGGGGCCACATCTTTACAGCCAGTAATGCGATCACAGAGAGCGTTCCTTTGCAGAATTATCTGGCGATGGTAAACGCATACCGGGAGTATTTTCAGCTTACAGAACTGACGTTGTGACCAGGACCACCTATTTGGAACCAGATCCAAACAGACTACAGGAACTCGCAGCTTTCTACAGAACGCAGCTTCTCGATGATTGTACACCGTTCTGGCTGGAACACTCACTGGATCGTCGATACGGTGGTTACATCACGATGCTGGAAAGGGACGGTACTCCGTACGGTACAGGCAAGTATATCTGGACCCAGGCGCGGGAGGCATATCTCTTTGCCAAGCTTTTCAATGTCATGGAGAGGAATCCGAAATGGCTGGAAGCTTCCCGGACTGGTGTGGAGTTCCTGAGTAAGTACGCGTTGGATGAAAGCGGTCGAGCGTACTATAAAGTGACACGAGAAGGCGCTCCGATCTATTCTCAGGCTGGGCAGATATTTGCCGAAAGTTTCGTTGTTCTTGCGTATGCCGAGTTTGCCAAGGCTTCCGGTACAGATGAGTATCTCCAAAAGGCAAAGAAGCTATACTGGAACATCCTAGGCAGACTTGAATCGGCGGACTTGAACAGGTTCACCCATGTTCATTCGCCCCAGTATGAAGAGCATGCTCCAGCGATGATTCTCATCAACACCACCCAGGAATTGCGGGACGTTCAGGATGATCCACGCTACTCTGAAGCAATACGGAAGTGGGTACAAAGGGAGCTGTATACGTTTGCCGCGGATGAGCACGAAGTGATGTTCGAACGCGTTGGCTTGGATGGAGCTCCCATACTCTGCGAACCGGAGGGGCGTTCGGTGACACCCGGTCATTGTCTCGAATCGTGCTGGTTTTGTTTGCGGGAAGGTGTGTATCAGCGCGATGAAACGATCATCCGGAGGGCTTGCCGGATAATGGAATGGACTATGCAGATCGGCTGGGATCAGGAGTTCGGCGGAATCTACAACTTTGTGGACGCAAAAGGTAAACCGCCCGGGCATCAGGATGAAGGGTGGGGAGAAGACCAGGATTGGGACGCCAAGATATTTTGGGTTCACAGCGAGGCTCTCTGTGCCCTTTTATATGCCTATACCGTTACGCGGGAAGAGAAGTATTTCGAAGCCTATAGACGGGTGCACCGTTGGTCGTTCGAGCATTTTCCGGACCACGAATATGGGGAATGGTTCGGCTACCTCCGTCGGGACGGGAGTATATCACAGACACTTAAGGGGGGAGTGAAAGGATTCTTCCATATTCCGCGGGCATTTCTCAATTGTTATCTGATAGCAAACGGTCAGAGTTTGTAATCTTCGCAAGCCTTCACCATGGCTTGTAGATTTTCGAGGGGCGTCATCCGGGGCACTCCGCAGCCCGGAGACATAATAATCCCAGTTTTAAAGTTACCACTCCGCAGGATCGCCTGAGTCGCTTCGTAAACCTCATCCGGGCTTTGTTTTAGCAAGAAAGTCGTATCCAGATTCCCCTTTATCGCGATACGGTCTCCAAGGAGTCTCCGTGCCGCCACCATTTCAACCTTTGCATCCACCTCAAATCCCTGGAAATTGAGTGGTCGTAAAAAGTGCAGGAGATGCTCGGTATTGCCGCATATGTGGATCCATATGTCGCAGTTTTTCCCCGCCAAGGCATCAACGGATCTCTGCTGGTAGGGCAGGACAAATCTCTCGTAGTGTTCGGGGCTGATCAAACTCGCCGTAGAGTCTCCGTACTGTATGCTGTGTACCCCAGTCGAAATCATTGCTTGTCCGTAGGCGATTACTACTTCGGTGCAGAAGTCCAGGAACTCATGGAGATCTTTTTCATCCTCCGTTACCAAGTCCAGCAAGAACGGTTGAGCACCCCGCAAAACCGCAGCAAGACTAAAGGGTCCGCAATCGATATTGGCCTGAATGTAGTACTGACCGCCGACCTCCCGTACGACTTTCCTGGCTGCATAAAGCAGTGTTTTCATTCCTGGCGCAGTTTCGGGATCGGGAATCTGCAACTTGCGAAACTCCTTGATCGAATCGAGAATCGGCTCCTTGCTGTATGATTCGTCATCCGCGGGAAAGATCAGGTTTCCCCCTAATGCCTCATGGTAAACCCAGTTGTCCCGCGACACGTATACTCCATCCGTGCCGATTAGATCTCTCGCTTTCAGCAAAGTATCTGCCATGACATCAGGATCGAGTGAGTAATCGCGTTGCTTTACGCCGATGAGTTGACAAGCAGGAGCAATGAGAATGGGGAAAGTTGGTATGCGATCGATGGGCTCCATTCGCATGGCTTTTTGTGTTCTTTCCAGACCTGTCATGTATTTTCCTTTTCAACCGCTTCTATCTACTTCAGTATTCGTTTCGTTTGGGCGAGTAGCATCTTTCTTACCCCCCCCATCCCTCCGCTTCAGTAAATATTGAAAAGTCGTTCAATGATCAGACGATCCTACCCCGTCTGGTTGGACACAGGCAAGCGCGTAAATGCTAGAAAAGTACCGCTAACCGTTTGAAATAGCCCGTTTTTTACTGCAGATTATGATCGTATAGCCCGGATTATGCAGAAATTCTATAATCCTGCTTCCCCCATGATTTCAAGGACTAGGGATTCCCACCCAAGCGGCATGAAATGAACACCCTGACACATAGATTTCATCTGTTTTATCAGCCTAACGGCGATCTCCATACTCTTTTTTTTCCGGTCCTTTTTATCCACATCCATTTCTTTAATGATCTCATCCGGCACGAAAACTCCAGCTACGTTTTCATTCATGAATTTAGCCATACCAGGAGATTTTAAAAGGACCAGTCCGAGGAGAACAGGAACGCCGAATGTTTGAGCTTTTTTCATAAAACTTTCGAATTGTTTCGGGTCATACACAGCCTGAGTCTGAAAAAATTGGGCTCCTGCCGCAAGCTTTTTCTCCATTTTTATAAGCTGGGGCTCGACGGGATCTGCCGCAGGAGCTACAACGGCACCTTTAAAGAAACTGGGTGATCCGTCAAGCTCGTTCCCAGACAGGTCCTTCCCGGATTCCAAAGTAACTGCGGTTTGCAGCAGCGATACAGAGTCAAGGTCGAACACCGGCTTGGCTTCAGGATGATCACCAAGGCAGGTATGGTCACCTGTTATGCACAAAACATTTTGAATACCAAATACAAATGCATTTAACAAATCTGACTGCAGAGCCAGGCGGTTGCGGTCACGACAGGTCAGCTGGTAGACCGGTTCCAATCCATTATCAAGGAGCAATTTGCTAACGGCAAGTGACCCTACCCGCATCACCGAACTCTGGAGATCTGTTACGTTGATTGCCTGTACTCTTTCACCTAGGCTTTTGGCTTCCTCGAGCATGCCTTCTACATTGGCTCCCTTGGGAGGGCCAACTTCGCTGGTGACAACAAACTCTCCCTTTTTCAGTTTCTCAGATAGAAGACTCATCTTCGACTCCTCTCTTCCTCCTCAAGTGCCCAGTAAATGGTATGTCTTCTCTCGATAGGGAAATCCATTTTGCCATAATTGCGAAGCGGTTGTATTTTCATGAGGTTCTGTGTACGCTCCAGCGTTTTCAATCTTTCATATATCAAGTACCACCCACAATCTTTCTCGGGATCGACCTCACATTTGCCTTCATGAGACCCTCCGCACGGCCCGTTCAGCAAGCTCTTGGCACAAGTGGTTAT